>NZ_JAYAZJ010000047.1:0-53798 GCF_037273965.1 Claveliimonas sp.
GCAGCGGATATGCTGTCTTATATTTTGAAAAGAATTTTATCACTGATCCCGGTATTGTTTGTCGTTTCCTGTGTGATTTTTCTTGTAGTATATATGATACCGGGAGGTCCGGCAACGGCTCTTCTTGGGATGGAGGCAACGCCGGATCAGATTAATGAATTGAATGCAGAGCTGGGGTTTGACAGGCCCTTTCTTGTGCAGTATATCGATTGGTTTACAAATGTTTTAAGAGGAGACTGGGGAACATCTTATTTTCTCCACCAGTCAGTGACAGAGGCAATCGGCGAATATTTTCTGCCGACCCTTAGCCTGGCTGTACTGGCGCAGATCATTGCCCTGATTTTATCTGTTCCTCTTGGTATCTTGGCGGCATACAAAAGAGGAACGGCCCTTGATGTGACCTGCGTATCGGCATCCCTTCTTGGGGCAGCCCTTCCGGGGTTCCTGCTTAGTATGTTTCTAATGCTGTTTTTCGGTGTTTATCTGCAATGGTTTCCGGTCGCCGGGTATGCGGCGCTTTCTGAAGGGCTTGGAGAACATTTAAGGTATATTTTTCTTCCGGCTCTTTCGCTTGGAATCGTTCAGGCGGCATATCTGACAAGAATGACCCGCTCTTCGATTTTGGAAGTGCTGTATAGAAATTATATTCAGACTGCAAGAGCAAAGGGACTAAAAGAGAGCCGTGTGGTTTTGCGCTATGCACTGAAGAACGGGGCTCCGGTGATCCTTACAGCGGTAGGGCAGTCCTTTGGCAGTCTGATTACAGGGACCATAGTAACGGAGACTCTTTTTAACATTCCCGGCCTTGGAATGCTGACGCTGACCTCTATTAACAGAAGGGATGTTTTTGTTATCCAGGGGGTTGTTCTTTTTGTAACTTTGCTGTATGTGCTGGTGAATCTGATTGTGGATATTCTTTACGGTTTTGTGGATCCGCGGCTCCAGCCCGGCCGGAAGTAGGAGGGGAAAGAATGATATTGACAAGAAAAAGTATATCCAAAGCCAGTGAGGCTATTTTGAGAGAACAGCGCCAGCTTAGGAAGGAGAGACTTTTGGCCAGTCCGGCTCTCATTATCGGAGCCTGCGGCTTTGTCATAATTCTTCTTCTGGCAATTTTGGTTCCCTTTTTTCATCCGGTAGATCCGGACGCTATGGATGTGGTTAATAGGCTGAAGCCTCCAGGGGGAGAGTATCTGCTTGGGACAGATGAATTTGGAAGGGATCTTTTTATACGAGTGATGTATGGTGCCAGAGTGTCGTTGTGGGTAGGGGGCTGTGTGGCAGTTTTTTCCTGTGTGCTGGGCATTATTATTGGAATTTATGCCAGCTATTTTAAAGTGCTGGATCAGATACTCATGAGGATCTGTGATGGGCTGATAGCGATCCCGGGCATTCTTTTGGCAATTGCTCTGATCGCGGCATTGGGTACCTCAAGCTGGAATGTCATTGTAGCGCTCACGGTTGTTTACAGTCCCAGTGTGGCGAGAACTGTGCGGGCAAGCGCTCTTGTCATAAAAGAGCAGACCTATGTGGAAGCAGCAAAAGTGCAGGGCTATTCCAGTTTCCGCATTTTATGGAAGATGATTTTGCCGGGAGTGATTTCACCTCTTACTGTGCAGGCGTCATTCATTTTTGCACAGGCAATTATTTCAGAAGCTTCTTTGAGTTTCCTTGGGGCAGGAATCCCCGCCCCGGCAGCCAGTTGGGGAAATATGCTGGAGGCAAGTAAAATGGTATTTTCCAGAGCGCCCTGGACGATGATCTGCCCGGGAGCGGCAGTCATACTATGTGTGCTTAGTCTCAATCTTCTCGGAGACGGCCTGCGAGATTTCCTCGATCCGAGAGTGAAAGGAGGAAAGAAGAAGTGATGGAACAAAAGAAAACAGACAAGAAAAAAAGAATACTTGAAATACGTAATCTGCGCGTTCTGTTTCCGGTACACAAAAGATGGCTTCCGGCTGTAGATGGAGTATCCCTTTGTATCAATCCCGGCGAGATTACCGGAGTGGTTGGAGAGTCAGGGTCTGGAAAGAGTGTTATGTCGCAGTCAGTTCTTCGTCTGCGGGATCACGACACAGCAGTGCGCTATGAAGGAGAAATCCTTTTCCATGAGGAAGATCTGTTAAAAAAGCCTCTAAGAGAAATGCAGGATATCAGAGGAAACAGTATTTCTGTTATTTTCCAGGATCCGCTCAATTCCTTAAGTCCTGTGCACACAGTAGGAAGTCAGCTTGAGGAAGTGCTTCTTCTTCATAAAAAGATAAGCAGGGAGGAAGCCAGGAAGAAAGCCGTTCAGATGCTGGGGCTGACAGGGATACCTGATCCTGCGACCAATATGAAAAAATATCCGTTTGAGCTATCCGGAGGAATGCAGCAGCGTGTTATGATTGCTATGGCGCTGGCCTGTGAGCCGGAACTTCTGATTGCAGATGAACCGACGACAGCGCTGGATGTGACAATTCAGGAACAAATTCTTCATCTGATCAAAGAACTGAATGACAGGCTGGGAATGTCTGTCCTGTTTATTACTCATGATATGGGAGCGGTATCCAGGCTCTGTCATAGTGTGAAAGTGATGTATTTGGGACAGGTTGTGGAAGACGTAAGGACAGAAGAATTGTTTCGGAATCCTCTTCATCCTTATACACAGGGGTTGCTTGCCTGTATCCCTCATCTTCATGTGAAGCGGGGGATAAAGCTGCCAACTATACAGGGGACGGTTCCGTCTCTTTCCAACATTCCGGAGGGATGTCATTTCTGCACCAGATGTGCATATGCGGATGAAAAGTGCCGAAAATTAGCGCCTCCGCCTGTAGAAGCAGCACCCGGACATATAGTCCGATGCTGGAAATATACCGAAAAAGAGAGGAGGGCATGAAAATGAATCCACATTTTCTGGAAATAAAAGATTTGAAAAAGACCTATCCTCTGCGGGGAAAAAAGACAAAGCTGTTTGCAGCAAAAGAACGCATGTGTGCGGTAGATCATTTGTCTTTGTACATGGAAGAAGGGGAGACCTATGGACTGGTAGGTGAGTCTGGATGCGGAAAATCTACGATTGGCCGTACGATCGTGGGACTTGAAAAAGCAGACAGTGGATCCATCCTGTGTGAAGGGAAGGAATTATGTGGTCTAAGTGAGCGGGAGTTCCGCCCTTACAGAAAAGACCTTCAGATGGTATTTCAAAATTCTCTTTCAGCTATGAATCCCAGGAGCCGCGTAGGAGATATATTAGATGAGATTCTTGCAGTTCATGGAGAAAAAGACAATGGGAAAAGGCGGGAGAAGGTGCTGTCGATCCTGCAAAAAGTAGGACTTTCGGAGGAACATTACTTTCGGTTTCCCCATGAATTATCCGGAGGCCAGGTCCAGCGGCTTGGAATAGCCGGAGCTCTTATAACACAGCCCAGGTTGATTGTTTGTGATGAACCGGTTTCGGCTTTGGATGTATCTATCCAGGCCCAGATTTTAAACATGCTCGTGGAACTGAAAAAAGAGCTTCATTTGAGTCTGCTGTTCATTTCGCATGATATTGGTGTCATTCGGTTTATTTCAGACCGGATCGGAGTTATGTATTTGGGGAGACTGGTGGAGGAAACAACAGCAGAACAGCTGTTTGAACATCCGCTTCATCCCTATACAAAGACACTTCTTGCGGCGGTGCCGGACCCCTATATTACAGGGAGAAAGTTTCAGGCTCTTGATGGGGAGCAGCCGGTGCGGACCGAAGGGTTTCAGGGATGTGCATTCCGTAGCAGATGTCCCTATGCCACAAAGAAGTGTGCAGAAGAGGCACCGCAGTTTTGTGAAGTGGAGTCAGGGCATAAGGCAGCCTGCCATTATATAAAAGAATAAATGACAGCGCCGGCTTACAGAGAAGCGCTTTTTGCGCCCTCTGCAGACCGGTGCATTTTTATGCCAGCAGTTCTCCCAGCATCTTTTCGTCAAAGACGACTTCAGATACATGATCCACTTCGATCTGATACAATGCATTTGCAGCCAGATGTTCTGCGGTCTGTTCCAGATCACGGATGCCGGAGGTCGTTACATATTTATTGACAAGGGCGTCAAGAGCCTCTTCAGTTATGGTGCACTCGTGTTCCGCTAGGCCCATACGTTTCAGAACCTTTGGAAGGGCGTACCTGGAGAAGATGATCTTCTTTTCCTCCGGAGTATAGTCCGGTATGTCAATGACAGCGAAACGGGACATGAGAGGAGCGCTGATCTGACTTTTATCATTTGCAGTAGCGATGGGATACACTCCTACTGTCGGGATCATACATTCAATGTAGTTGTCGGTAAATCCAAGGTTATCAAGAAGGGTAAGGAGCACATCGGCAGGATTTCCGTTCCCTTTCCCGGACGCCGCCTTATCCAGCTCATTGATAATAAAAACAAGATTGGACTCCCTCGCAGCAGAGAAAGCCTCCATGATGATTCCCGGTTTTGCGTTGGCGTAGATACGGGAACTTCCGGTCAGCTGTTCCGGGTCATTGATGGAACTCATGTCCAGTGTTGTCCACGGTAATTTTAAAATACGTGCAACTGCGTAGGCGATCTGGGATTTCCCTGTACCTGCCGGTCCTACCAGCAAAAGGCCGTAGGCCGGAAGCGTATGGGTGCGGTTGATCTGTATGATCGTTTCAATAATTCTTTGTTTTACGCGCTCCATTCCGTAGAGTTCTTCATCCAGGATCCGGCGGGCCTCCACCGGGTCAATGGACTCAAAATAATTGGTTTTCCATTTGATATTTAAAACAATAGAAAGGGCTCTTTGAGCATGGCGGCGTTCCTCCAGAGTAACCTCATGGGAACGGGCGACGGCAAGATTTCTTCTGGCCCACAAAAGGATAGTGTCCGGCAGCGTTTTGCCGGCACAGGTCATAAAATCCGTAATGCTCTGCAGGCTTGTCAGTTTCATATCATCGCCGGTTTCATCCGGCTCTTCCTCTGCACTGTCTTCTTCGGGTTCCGGTGCGTCGCTGGAGAGCAGTCTTTCAATAATAAACTGAAGAAATCCATCCTCAGCGGAAAGTTTGGTTCCTTTTCCGAAAGCGATCTCGCGGATCTTATAGACAGCATATCCGTCTGCCAGATTTTTCCCGGAGAGCCTTACGTGGATGCGGTTTTCTCCCAGCCAGCGGAGGAGGGGGACAAAACGGGCGTCTATTTTTAAAATGTTGGCGCTGGCGGTTCCGTCCTCTTCGTCAAATTCAAATGCGGTGCGCTTGTCCGGATTGGTGAAAACGCCGCAGGAGTGATGTTTCCAGTCCTTCTGCCGGTTGTCCAGTATAAGAATAGGAGCTTCAGGCGTAGGCAGCGATTCGCTGGAATAAAATATGGAGTAGGTACATTCGGAAATGTCTGCACCCTGGGGTTCATTGCGAAAATCAAATACAGGCATACTTGTATCTCCTTTAGATGATAGTTTTTCTGACTGCTATCTTAACACATTTCCGCCTGTTCGTAAATTGACAGTGTTATAAAACAAAGGTAGATAACAAACAAAAAGGCAAATAAAAAAATAAATCGAAAAAGACAGAAAAATGTGATAAACTTTAAATAGATTCGCAATTTGGCAAACAGCAATTCAATAAAAAGTAGAAAGGAAGAGAAAAATGGAAAAGAACGTATTAGATTATGTAGTAGAGAAAACAAAGGAACTGATCGCAGCTCCATCCTGCAGCCAAGAGGCAAAGGAAGCAGCCCAGGCGTGGCTGGATGCGGTAGGGACAGAAAAAGAGGCGGAAGAAACAAAAAAATATATCGCAGAATTAGAAGAAGATATTGTGACAGTGGATGGTCTGATCGCTTTTGCACAGTCAGAGGCCGGAGCTAAAGTATTCGGCGGAGAGGAAGCGGCAAAAGGGGTGGCTGCTCATGGACAGGAGCTGAAAAAAGCAGGGGCAAAATACTGCGACTGTCCGGCATGTGCGGCGGTGGAAGCAATTCTGGCGAAGAAAGACAGGATTCTTTTATAGAAAACACGAATGATCTGAAAAGGGGGGAAAAGGAGTGAAGAAAAAGGCGACGGCATCAGTTTTAGCAGCGGTACTGGCAATTTCTGTGATTCCGGTGACAGCCCCGGCAAAGGAAGTATCGGCTGAGAATACGGAACAGAGGGAATACGGAGTGCCGGGAGAAGACTATGTGGATGGGCAGGTAATCGTACGCCTGCGGGAAGAGCCGGAGGCAATGAAGAGGGAAAAGAGAAGTGGAAGTGTTCTGGATCAGTATGAGACAGAATCCCTCATTGATCTGGAAAACATCACAGCTTCTCGTCAGACATCAGCGTCAGCTTCGGCAAGGAGCCGGACTGGCATATCAGCAGATGAGATCGTGCTGGTAACAGGCGACAATACAGAAGAAATGATCCGGGAGCTGGAAGAGGATCCCAGGGTAGTATATGCAGAGCCTAATTACATTATGGAGCCCTATGATGTTCCGTCAGACCCGGGCTATGAATATCAGTGGGGACTTAAAAATACATTGAATGATGCGTCCCATGCAACAGACATTCCGGCGGTGGATATGAATGTCGAAGAGGCATGGTCAAATGCCGGAAGCAGTTCTGATACGCCTGTTGTTGCTGTGATAGACAGCGGTGTAGACTACAATCATCCTGATCTGAAGGACGTAATGTGGAAGGACGGATTGAACTATCCGGAGCTGACAGCTCTTGGAGGAGGGGCGTATGGTGTAAATTATTCAGGTACAGGACCGACGGATGATCCAATGGACTTTCTGGTGGGGCATGGAACACATTGTGCTTCAATAATCGCTTCCCAATGGAATAACGGCCAGGGAACGGCGGGAGTAAGCTCTTCAGCCCGGATCATGGCGCTCGATTTCCTTACAGGAAACGCTGCTACCAGCAATGCGATTCTGTGTTACCGCTATCTGATCACAGCAAAGAAAGCCGGGGTTAATGTAGCGGTTGTAAATAATTCCTGGGGGCCCGGCACTTATGACGGATATATGCTCCAGAGTGTTTCTGATGTGGTGACGGAAGCAGGAATGGAAGGGATTTTATCCTGTTTTGCAGCCGGAAATAACTATGCAGATAATGACAGAAATACAGGGAGCATAATAAACAGTCCCTATGTTGTAACGGTAGGAGCGATGGACAGTGAGGGATACCGGGCCGGTTTTTCTAATTACGGAAGGCAGACCGTAGATGTGTTTGCGCCAGGTACACAGATTTTAGCTTCTACAACTACAGATACCTCCATGTATTCAATGGAAAACCATGAAATGCCTGTACAATATCTGCCGTGGATACAGGACAGGGAAGACAGCTATTTTTATGAAGATTTTGAGGATGCGGATGACAGAGTAGAATTAAGACTTTTGGATGAAGGAGAGAAAGAAGCCGAAAGAGCAGTTCCGTCTCGGGGATATTCCAGCAGCAGAGGGCTGGAAGTTTCTTTGGACAGCATTGAAGAAGGGGAGGAGTTTACGCTGGAAATTGAATTTTCAGCAGAAGACCTTGCGGCTGTTGATCCATTAAAGGAATTGCATCTGGCGTTTGCAGGATCTTTTGACGGAGCAATGAAAGAAGAGGTTGTACGGTTTGCGCAAAATACCGGGGAAAAATGGGATCTCCTGTACTCGACTCAAACAGTAAACGGGGGATTCTATCCGGCTTACTTGGCGGTGAGGGACAGTAACTGGAATATTTCCAGTACCTGCCTTTCCAGCAGAGAGTTTTTGACAGATGCGGATGGAGATGGGAGCATTGCGATCAGAATGAGGGGGACCATGACCGGAAAAACAGAGGGGGCGGCGTTTCACCTTGATAATGTGGGATTTGGAAAAAAGGCCAGCGACTATTATTATTCGGACGGGACTTCCATGGCAGCGCCGGCGGTATCGGGAGTAGCGGCTTTGGCAGCGATGGTATATGGTGCAGATAACGGTGACGATGCAGGAGAGATTCGCGCGCGCATAATCGGTGCAGTGAACCGGGAGGACGGAATAGATTTAGAGGACAAGTCAGTGTCCGGAGGTTTTCTGGATGCAGGGGCCGTTTTCGATGATTCCAGACTTGTTCCGGTAGTGAATGAGCTGAAGCAGCAGGATAAGACAGCGGAACTTTGCGGCTATTTCTTTGGAGAGGAGCCGGGAACAGTGACGGTAGGAGGTGTGCAGGCTGAGGTGACGTCATGGTCACCGGAGAGTATTACAATTGTCTTACCGGATGGATCAGCAGGAAATCAGCAGATTGTTGTTTATACGGCAGGTGGAAAATACGGACAGAATTTTTTGGATATTGGAGCGACATCTGTAGGATTTCAGGAGCTTGCAGCTCCGGATTTGGATTACGGAGAACTAAGTGGCGTTGATCTTACAAGCCGCAATGGGCTGTGGCTGTATATGGCAGGGGCAGGCGGCAAGATCCTCTGCCTTGCAGCAATGGAGGAAACGGGCAGCATTTATATGGAACAATACAGTATTCAAGATAATACATGGAAAAAAGTCAGCCTTCCGAAAGATGATATCATAGTGTCCCCCTATAAGGAATATTATTCCATGGCTGCAGGAAAAGATAAAATTTATATGATATATTTCAATGCTCAGGGTCAGATGGAACTTGGGACTTATGACACAAAGACAGAAACATGGGATGTTGCAGCGGTAGATATGAGTACCGGTTTTGGGCAGCTGGCAGTCTATCAGGATCAGCTTCTTGTCATAGGAGGTGAAGGAGAGAATTGTGAAAATACTGCAGTAGTTTATGCCCTTGATCCGGTGACAGGAAAAGTATCGGATTCTGAAATTCCAGATCTTCCGGAAGGGAGAAGTGGAGCTATGGTTTCCGTATCCGGTAATAATCTGATCGTATGTGGAGGATATGATTCTTTTGTAGAATATATACAGGGTCAAAATGAGACTGTATATGGGAATATAATGATTTATGACGGAAAGAGATGGAAGGTAAGCGGGGCGGATTTTTTCAGCGGTGCAAACGGGCAGTTTGATTCTCTTCAAACACTGGATTTTGCTTTGTCAGCTACTGATGACGGTATGATCGTGACAGGGCCGGTATCTGGTCTTGGGACAGAGCAGATGAGGGATACATGGAAATATGATCCTGATGCAGATGTTTGGACCAGTGACGGTAATCTTCGTTTTCATGGGACGAAGACAACGGAAAACGTCGGCACAGCGGTAGACGGTCTGTTTTATGTACTGGCAAGAACGGATTCAGGGGATCTGGTGTTCCGGTCAACTTCGGTGAACTATACAGGAGCAGCAGCAAATCCGGGAGAAGAGCCCCAGGAAGAACCCGGAGGGAACCCGGGAGACAAGCCGGGTGAGAATCCGGAAGATCCGTCTGGAACCGGAGAACAGGATCAGACAGATCCCGATAAAAATGCAGAAGAGAAAATAGAAAAGACAAAGGCTGAAAAAGCAGTAAAAACAGGAGATGAAACACAGGCTGCCATTTGGCTGTTATGTGTTCTGGCTTCCGGTACTATGATCATCCTGCAAAGAAGAAAAAAATGCAATAGAAAGTAAAGAAATATGAAGAAAGAATATATATTTCGCAGAATATTTTATATTGCCGGTCTGGTGGTACTGGCTCTCGGACTTGTCCTGAATACAGAGACAGGTCTGGGGGCCTCGCCGATTGTCTCCGTGTCCTACAGTGTCTCTGTTTCCTTTGAACAAAACTTTGGCGATATGACCTTTATTTTGTACTCTCTTTTTGTTCTGGTGGAAATGGTTCTGCATACATACAGGATAAAAAGAGAAGGAGGAAATCTGAAAAAGATTCTTTTTATGGATTTTTTGCAGATTCCGTTAAGTTTGATTTTTACACGCTTTATGAATCTTTTTACGGCTCTGATTCCGGATCTTTATACAGAAGGAAAAAGTTCTCCGGGAGAATTTACTGTCCGTATCCTGTTGTTGATCCTTGCGGTTATCCTGACCGGGATCGGAGCGGCCATGTCTCTTAATATGCGTTTGATCCCCAATTCAGGGGATGGGATCGTTCAGGCGATCGCTGACCATGTACACAAAGGGGTAGGGTTGGTAAAAAACTGTTTTGATCTCGGATGTGTCACAGTTACTGTGTGCATTAGTCTGATTTTTTCCGGACATCTGATCGGCCTTGGTATCGGCACTGTTCTGGCAATGATCGGTGTGGGAAGGACGATGGCGGTATTTAATTATTTTCTCTATGAGAAAATGAACCGGATTGCCGGAATGCAGGATACAATATAGAACTAAAATTTTGTGTGGATTTTTCTGGTCTTATGACTATTTTTCGCCACACGGCTGTGAAAATGCAGCTGTGTGGCATTTTCCTTGATACAGGATTTTATGATATATACTTTAGAATAGGAGAGGAAATGATGAATGAGACTTTTATGAAAGAAAGGCCGGTTCTGCCTTTGATTTTTTCCATGGCTCTCCCCATGGTCGTTTCTATGCTGGTAAATTCTCTTTATAATATTGTAGACAGTTTTTTTGTGGCGCAGATCAGTGAAGATGCGATGACTGCGCTGTCTCTTGTATTCCCTGTGCAGAATTTCATCAATGCGGTTGCCATCGGATTCGGGGTGGGGATCAATGCAGCCATTGCTTTTCATCTGGGAGCGCAGGATAAGGAAAAGGCGGACAGGGCGGCCACCAGAGGTATGCTTCTGGCCGGAGTGCACGGCGTGATCATGACTGTAGTGTGCATCGCGGCAATCCGTCCGTTCCTTCGGATGTTTACCGAGGCAGAGCAGGTTGTGGAGCTTGGAGTCAGATATGCAGTCATCGCCTTTTCCTTTGCGGTGATTATTGCGGAAAGCCTGGCATTTGAAAAAATTTTTCAGGCAGTGGGAAGAATGAAAGTTACGATGCTCAGCCTTTTGTGCGGCTGCATTGCTAATATTATTCTGGATCCGATTTTAATCTTTGGTCTGGGCCCCTTCCCGGAGATGGGGATGGAAGGAGCGGCATTAGCTACAGGGATCGGTCAGGTTCTGCCACTGGCGATCTACATTGCAGTATATTTTATTTCGCCGATTCCGGTTAAAATCAGGAGAAGTGCCATGAAAGCTGATCGGAAGATAGACCGGCAGCTTTATACGGTAGGGATACCGGCAATCCTGAATATAGCATTGCCTTCTTTGATGATTTCCGCATTAAATACGATTTTATCCGTCTATTCTCAGAGTTACATTGTCATTTTGGGCATTTACTATAAACTGCAGACCTTTCTTTATCTTCCGGCCAACGGGATCATTCAGGGAATGCGTCCGGTGATCGGTTATAATTACGGAGCCGGAGAGGGAGAAAGAGTGTCGAAGATTTACAAAGTTACATTGGGAATGACGGCGGTGATCATGGCAGTGGGAATGGTAATCTGCCTTATGGTGCCGGAGGGGCTGATAGGAATGTTTTCAGAAAACAGCCAGACTGTGGAAGCGGGCGGAAGGGCGCTGCGGATCATCAGCGCCGGTTTCGTCATTTCTGCTGTTTCTGTTACGTCTTCAGGAGCGCTGGAAGGTATTGGAAAAGGCGTTCCGTCCCTTGTAATTTCTGTTTTCCGCTATGTGGCAGTTATTATTCCGGCAGCATTTCTCCTTAGCCGAAGTATGGGAGCGGATGGCGTGTGGCATGCGTTCTGGATAACAGAAGTGATCACAGCGGCAGCGGCTTTTGCTGTTTTCCGTAAATCAGCAGCTGAAGTTTGTATTCCAGGAAGAAAGTGACAACAGCTTTTACGGTTTATTTTTCTTCCTGTACACTGTGGAAAATATCAGTTAAAATAAAATAAGTACAAAAAAAAGGAGTGGTTCAAAATGAGTCGATGGAACAATGACTATAATCATGGGGCGCATCCGGCTGTTCTGGAGGCGTTTATAAAAACAAATCAGGAAAGCTATGGCGGGTATGGGCTGGACGAATGGTGCGAAAGGGCGGCAGAGAAGATCAAGACTCATCTGGGAAGCACTGACGCTGACATTCATTTTATGGTGGGAGGAACGCAGGTAAACTATACCGTTATTGCGGCAGCTCTTCGTCCCTATCAGGGAGTGATCAGTGCGGACAGCGGACATATCCACGTCCACGAGACAGGGGCGGTGGAGCATACAGGACACAAGATCCATGTTGTAAAAGGAGAAAACGGAAAGCTGTCGGCAGCGTCTGTTGAAGCAGAAGCGGAAAATTACAGGACAAGCGGAGTGAAGGAACATATTACACAGCCTAAGATGGTATATATTTCCTTCCCTACAGAGTACGGCACCCTTTATTCCAAAAAAGAGCTTGAGGAAATATCTGCTGTCTGCAGAAAGTACGGTCTGTATCTCATGATAGATGGAGCGAGAATGGGTTACGGGCTTGGAGCCAAGGTAAATGACCTGAAGCTTTCTGATCTTGCGGCGCTTGCCGATGTCTTCTACATAGGGGGTACGAAATGCGGAGCTATGATGGGAGAAGCAGTAGTTATTACAAACAATGAGCTCAAAGATAATTTCCGCAGCTATATGAAGCAGAACGGAGGAATGCTGGCAAAAGGCTGGACGCTGGGCCTGCAGTTCTATACGCTCTTTGAGAACGATCTGTATTTTGAAATTACAGGCCGGGCGGACAAGTACGCCATGGAGATCCGGGAAGCTTTTGAGAAAAAAGGGATTGATTTCTATATTGACAGTCCGACGAATCAGCAGTTTGTTCTGTTAAGTGAAGAGCAGATGAGGAAACTGGAGAAAAAGCATATTTTTGAATACCAGTTTCCGGAGGGGGACAGACACTGCGTGCGGTTTTGCACAAGCTGGAGTACAAAGCCGGAAGATGTAGAGGAACTGAAAGAAGATATTCTGGCGCTGTAGACAAAAGAAGAGAGGACTGATATGAAGATTATAATTTCTCCGGCGAAGAAAATGAATACAAATCCGGACCTTGCAGAGTTTCATGATCTCCCGGCATTTATCGAGGATGCCGGGAGCATTCTTGAATGGGTGAGATCCCTCACCTATGAGGAAGCAAAGAAACTGTGGAAGTGCAATGATAAAATTGCATCATTGAACTACGATAGAATGAAACATATGGATCTGAAGAAAAACCTGACTCCTGCTGTCCTTTCCTATGAAGGAATCCAGTATCAGTATATGGCTCCGGCAGTTTTCGAAGAAAACGCCATGCAGTATATACAGGACCACCTTAGGATACTGTCCGGATTTTATGGAGTACTTTGTCCCTTTGACGGTGTGACGCCATACCGACTTGAGATGCAGGCGGCGGCAAAAGTGGAGGGCACAGGAAATCTCTATGAGTTCTGGAATAATAAGCTGTACAGAGAGGTTATGGATGAGGACAGGACGATCCTGAATCTTGCCTCGAAGGAATATTCCCGGTGTATTGAAGCATACCTTCGCCCCGGTGACAGATTTCTCACCTGTGTGTTCGGGGAATGGAACGACGGAAAAGTGAAACAGAAAGGAACCCTTGCCAAGATGGCCAGAGGAGAGATGGTACGCTATATGGCAGAACACAATATTTCAGATCTGAAGGAAATCCGCTGGTTTGACAGGCTGGGATATAAGTTCAGTGAAGAGCTGTCCACGGAAGAGCAATACATATTTCTGAAATAAAAGATATAGCTTTTGGGGACTCGGGTACAAAAAGAAAAAACAAACTTGTGTTCGCGTGTGCGGTATGGTAAAGTAAAACACAGTAAAAGAAACGGATGGCGCCGGTTATGGAGGCTGCCGACGAAAAAGTTACAGGAGTGCAGGCATGAGGAAAAAAGCAGAGCAAAAGACAGATATGAGTAAAGTAATAAACAGGCTTTTTGAAGGGGACTGTCTGGAATATATGGAGAAGATCCCTGACGGGAGTGTGGATATGATCCTGTGTGATCTTCCTTACGGGATGACACAGAATCAGTGGGACTGCTATATTCCTCTTGAGGAACTCTGGAAGCAGTACAAACGGGTCATCAAGCAGAACGGGGCGATCGTGCTTACTTCAAACGGTGTATTTACAGCAAAGCTGATCTTAAGCCAGCCTGGTATTTTCAAATATAAATGGGTATGGGAGAAGTCAAAGCCCACCAATTTTTTAAATGCAAAAAAACAGCCTCTGCGCAAGTACGAGGATGTCTGTGTCTTTTATAAAAAGCAGCCGACTTATCATCCGCAGATGACGCCCGGCGAACCTTATGACAAAGGGGTGAGAAAGGATCAGCTGTGCGGAAATTACGGAGACTTTGATCCGGTCCATGTGGCAAGCAAAGGGGAGAGGTATCCTACAGATATTATTTATATAAAAACGGCAGAAAGTGAAGGTGCAGTTTACCATCCTACCCAAAAACCGGTAGAGCTTGGCAGATATATGGTTCGGACCTACACCAATCCGGGGGATGTCGTACTGGACAATACGTTCGGCAGCGGTTCTTTCCTTGTGGCGGCTCTGATGGAGGGCCGGAATTTTATTGGAATAGAGAAAAATGAGAATGTAGCTCTCTTTAAGAGAGAAGAAATAGACTATATCGAGGTGGCAAAAAAAAGGCTGAAGGAAGCGTGGGACGGCCTGGATAAAAAAAGCAGGAAACATATAGAAGTGGAGAATCTGATCAAAGAGTTCGAAGAAAGGTAAGTGATGCCATGGGAACAGTTGTAAGGCGCAATGAAAGAAGCTGGGCAATTGAGATTATCTCCCAGATCAACGGAATGCTGAAGAGGCTCAATATCCGCATCCGCAAGGCAGGCGGAGAAAGCACGCTGTCTGTCAATAAAAAAAGTATGTTCCCTGATGTGCTTCTGTACGCTGATGAGGCACAGATGAAGATCTTACAGGGCTGGGAGCTGAAAATGCCGGATGTACTTATTACAGATGAAGCGTTTATCAAAGATGCGGCCCGAAAGGCGGAAGCGCTTGGCCTTAACAGTTTCGTACTCTGGAATTTTACCTACGGGAAACTTTATACACGGGATGAAGATGGAGAATTTACGGAAAAAAAGACCTGGGATGCCACAAGTTATATCCGGACAAGGGAGGATGTCTACACTTTCCGGCAGGAATGGCTTTTCGTGCTGGAGGAGATCATCCTGACGGTAAACGAGTACCTTGTAAGCGGGGATATTTCGGCGGTATCCATTACAGAAGTCCTTTCCGATAATCTGATTACCCGTCTGATCCGGAGAAACAAATCCATGACGGCGGAGTATATGGAGGACAGTGCCCGCCGTGACATGAAGATGGAAATTCAGCTGAAGCTGTGGTGGAACGCCTTCCGGGAAGAGTATGACAACGATGAGAAGGATATGTACCAGGCGTATGCCAAGACAGTCCTTCTGAACTGGGCAAACCGTATTCTCTTTGCCAATCTGATCCGGCGGTATCACAACTGTGCTGATCTGATCGGCAGTATCGACGAGACTTCTGTTCCGGAGGAAGGAAATGCGATCATTCGAAGCATTACGGAGCAGGGAGATTTTTATAATGTATTCCGCCAGATGGAATACAATGACCGGATTCCGGAGGATACATGGATCGATCTTGTGGACTATAATCAGTTTCTTTACACCAACCGGATCGAGCGCATTGACCAGAGCGTCCTTCAGAATGTGCTGGAGCACACGGTCCATGTGGCAAAAAGGGAGATAAGAGGACAGTATGCAACTCCTTATTCATTGGCGGATCTTCTGTGTCAGATCACGGTGCGTAACTGGATGGCGCCGTGCGCCGATCTGTGCGCGGGGACGGGAACCATTGCAAAAGCTGTCATTCAAAATAAACTGAAAAGGAATCCTGATCCGAAAGCAGCGCTGGATACTACATGGATTTCGGATAAATATGCCTATCCGCTGCAGATTGCCAATATAGCCCTCACCAGCATTGAAATGCTGGATACGCCCATTAATCTGTTTCAGAAAAATGTATTTGAACTTAAGACAGGCGATGATGTCGTGCTGAAAAGTCCGACGGACGGGTCTGACATTATAAGGCAGCTCCCTCCTTTTCATGCAATTGTGTCGAACCTGCCTTTTGTAAAATACAATAAGCGTGCGCTGGATGAAGAGGAATATATTCAGAAGATACGGCAGTCCGTGTGGAATCATACAGGGATCACCTTTACGTCAGGAAAGGAAGATCTGTATATTTATATGCCCTTCCAGTTGTATGGACTTCTGGAGCAAAACGGGCGTCTGGGAATTATTTTATCTAATTCCTGGCTGGGGACAGACGTAGGAAACCGGTTTTTTCACGCGCTGCTCCATTATTACCATATGGAAACAGTGGTGCTTAGCAACAGCGGAAAGTGGTTTGAAAATGCAGATGTAGTCGCCACTATGGTTGTGCTGCAAAAGAAAGAGATCGCGCCGCCTTCTTCTGATGAGAGGATCCGCTTTTGTCTTCTTAACAGGGAGGTCCGAAAGCTTAGCGCGGAAGAGATGGAAACTGTTGTTGCCAGCATTGTGGTAGGGCGTGAACTGGAAAAGAATCTTCTGAGTATGACAGAATACGGTCTGGAAGAGATCGAGATGATCCAGAGCAGCGGGATCACCTTAAACGCTCTGTTCCATCAGCTGACATGGCTTGGAGAACTCCGCAGGCATCTGATCCCGGTAAAAGAACTTCTGGAAGTGAAAAGAGGAGAGCGCCGGGGATGGAATGACCTGTTTTATCCGAAAGATATCGAGAAAGTGGAAGAAGAATACCGAAGACCGGTATTGAAAAGGCCGGCTTCTTTAAAGTCTTATATGGCATATGCGGATACCGGGGCCTTTTGCTGTCACAGGTCCAAAGAAGAGTTAAGGCAGATGGGGCACAGTGGAGCTCTCAAGTGGATAGAAAAATTTGAAAATATCAGAAACGGCACAGGAAAGCTGCTTCCTGATGCACTGAAGCGGCCCGGCGGGTTCTGGTATGAAATGGAAGATGACACGAAAGCAGAGTTTGTAACAGCTCTTAATCCGGATAAAAGGCTGTTTGTAGCCAGATTTCCGGAGGAGACTTTCGTAGACCAGCGTTTTACAAGGATGATCCGCCGAAGAGAAGAGGTGTCGGCAGATCTGATCCATGCCCTGCTGAATTCGGTGTACGGTATGTTTGCCATAGAGGCGATCGGATTCGGCAGAGGACTTGGTGTGCTGGATGCAAGCAGTACAAGGCTGAAACAGATGTATATGATAGATCCGGCGGATATAAGCGCGGAAGACGAGAAGGAGATCATCCGGCTTTTTGAGAGGATCCGTGACAGAGATGTACTGGATACAAAAGAAGAGCTGCAGGATCCCGGACGCAGGGAATTTGACAGGAAGGTACTGGAGTCCATCGGATGCGGACATCTCTATGACAAGATCAGAGAGTCCCTTTTGTCCATGCAGAGAACCCGTCATACAGTGTTGTAAAGAGGTATGAAAGCAAGATGAAGATAAAGTGTATTGCCCTTGATCTGGACGGTACGGTTCTGGATGGAAGGGGCGAGCTAAGTCAGGGGAATAAAGAGGCGCTGGAAGAAGCGGCGGCCCGGGGAATAGAAGTCGTCGTCGCAAGCGGCAGGTCCCTTCATTCTCTTCCGGAAGAGATCACGGCGCTTTTGCAGATCCGATATGCGATCACATCCAATGGCGCTGCCGTTTATGATCTTAAGACAGGGGAATGTCTTAAGAAATGCTATTTGACGCCGGAGTCCGTGGAAAGGATCCTTCGCTGTACGGAAGGAGAGCCGGTTGTGTTTGAGGCATTTATCGATGGGAAGCCCTATGCACAGAGAGAATACACGGAAGAGCCGATGCGCTTCGGCGCTTCCAGCCATGCAGTTTCTTATATACAGAGGACACGGACGCCTGTAGAGGATATGCGGGCGTTTTTAAAAGAGCATGAAACCAAGCTGGAAAGTATTGATATCGTTGTCCGGGAAAAGGCCCTGAAACATCAAATGTGGAAAATGCTGGAGAACAAGGTGGAAAATGTGTATATCACCTCGTCCGTCCCCCAACTTCTTGAGATTTCCCACCGGGATTCCGGAAAGGAGAAGGCGGCCGGTTTTCTCCTGGAATATCTGGGCCTTAAAAGAGAGGAGCTTGCCGCTTTTGGAGACGGGGATAACGACAGTGCTCTCCTGGAATTTGCCGGTGTTGGAATTGCCATGGCAAATGCTTCCGAAACATGCCGGGAAAAGGCGGACCGGCTTACGTTGTCTAATGATGAGGATGGAGTGGCGGTGGGAATCCGCAGAATTTTTTCTTCCGGTTTTGATTTTTATGAAAGAGCCGGGATTGTCTGCAGAAGCATCCCTTATGGAAAAGCAGCGACTTATGGCCAGATCGCTCTCCTTTGCGGGAAGCCGGGAAACGCCCGGCAGGTTGGTTATGCCCTGAACAAAGGCAGGCTGGGGGAGGATATTCCGGCTCACCGGGTAGTAAACAGCAAAGGGATCCTAAGCGGTGCGGCGGCTTTTGATACTTTTGACATGCAGAAGATGCTTCTTCAGGGAGAAGGAGTAAAAGTCGAAAGAACAGAAGGCGGCTGGAAGATCGATCTGAAAAAGTACGGCTGGAAAACAATGCTGGAGGATGCAAAGCGGTTTCGGCAGATATTTGAGGAGAAGGGAATCTGATTTGAGAAAATCAGATTTTTTTCTTGCATTTGAATGGGAAATATGTTAACTTATTAGTCACAGAAAGCAGTTCTGCTGTTCTAAATGATCATTTTTATTTTCAGTCAGGCGTTTCGCCAAATGATACCAGATGTGAGAGAAATTTTGAGACAGGATCTTAGAAAAAGGAGGAAAGATATTGTCAGGGAAAGGGAAAAGAATATTGTTTTTGGGAGCGCTGGCTATGGCGGCGCTTCTGTTTCCGGCTGTGACCGATACAGTCCCCGAAATGCAGGCGGCCGGTATGGGAGACACTTATACAGTGACTGCCAGTGATTTCCGCTATAATACCAGGGAAATGCCGGTGGGATATTTTGAACTCAGCAATGGGAAAATGGCATTCTGCGCCTGTCATGAGGCGAAACCGCCTTCCAAGGGAACAGCGATGACTGTGACCGCTGTTTATACTGCCGAAAACAAAGGAAATGAGCTTTTGAGAAAGGTTTATTACTATGGATTTAAAGGCCCCGGCGACGTGGGAGCATCCTATGGCGAGACTTCGCTTGCAGGCTCTGTGGCTAACGGACACATGGATGTGGACGATACCGGCGAGAGCGATGTGGGACATGGAAAGGCGTTCATCAGCCGGATTTCAAATTTAAGCCCGGCGCCCAAAGGTTTTAATGTGTACAAGATCAGCACGGGAAACAGCGCTTATCAGGATCTGACCTTCTGGGATTACCGTCCGGAAGGGAAACTGACTTTGATGAAAACATCAGTCAACAGGGGAATTTCCGGGACGGGAAGCGCCTACAGTCTGAAAGGCGCAGTATACGGAGTCTATACAGATGAGGCCTGTACCAAAAAGGCAGGAGAGCTGCAGACAGATGATGAAGGAAAGAGCAATACACTGACGCTGGCTGCAGGGACATATTATGTGAAAGAACTGAAAGCGTCTCCGGGCTATGGACTGGATAAGCGTATCTATAAGGTTCAGGTGACATCTCAGGGAAACGAATCCCTGCAGGTGGAAGAACAGCCCCAGTACCAGAAGATGGATCTTCTGGCGGTAAAATACGACAGTGAAAAGGAGCTGGAAAAAGAAGGAGGCCGGGAAATCGGCACGCCCCAGGGGGCAGCAAGCCTTGGCGGAGCGGAATTTACCTGCAGATTTTACGGCGGATTTTATGATACGCTGCAGGAGCTGCAGGGGAAAAGTCCGCTGAAAACCTGGGTATTTCGAAGCGGGGAGGACGGCAGAGTTTATTTCAGGAAAGAAGATCTGATAAGAGGAGACTCCTTCTGGAGCGATGCAAAGGGGAACCCCATCCTGCCTCTTGGAACAGTGACAATTGAGGAAACGGCGGCGCCGGAAGGATATAACAGAAACGAGGAGATTTTTATACGGAAGATCACATCGGAAGGAAGCGGGGAAACCGTGCAGACATACCAAAGAACGGAAGTGCCGGAAGACATCATAAGGGGCGACGTGGAACTGATCAAGGTATATCAGCCGGAAGATGAAAAGGAAGACACCCTGCAGGGAATTGAAGGAGTGGTCTTTTCTATCACATCAAAAACAACGGGAAAAGAGGTTATGCGCATCCGGACAGATGAAAAGGGCCGGGCAGATACAAAAAGCAAAGACCACCCCAGAGGAGGACTTGTCTATGATACCTATATTGTGAAAGAAGTGAAAACGCCGGAAGGATATAATGCAGTCAGGCCTTTTGAAGTGACGATACAGCAGGAGAATACGGTGGTTGGCGGCGTCTATAAACAGGATACCCTGATCAGCAGCGCTATACAGGTTCAGAAGATCGACAGAGGAACAGGAAAGGTTATACCAAGAGCCGGAGCTAAGTTTCAGCTGCTGGATGAAAAGAAACAGAAAATTACCATGACGACCTATTATCCTTCAGTGCGGGAATATGATACCTTTACTACGGATGAGGACGGAAGATTTACATTTCCGTCAAAGCTGGGTTATGGTACTTACTATCTGAGAGAAGTGAAAGCGCCGGAAGGCTATCTTCTGAACAAAGAGGATATAAAATTTACTGTTTCAGAGGATCTGGACTGGGGAAAACCTCTTATTATCTCCTGTGCAGATGACAACGCCATGGGAAGGATCAGTCTGAAAAAATACGAGAAAGATATGAAAGAATATTTGGAGGGAGCGGTATATGAAGTGAGAGCGGCGGAGGATATCGCGACGCCTGACGGGACCAGACGCTTCCAAAAAGGAGAACTGGCAGATACCATTACCACATCAAAAGAGGGTCCTGTGTTCAGTAAAAATCTCTGGCTGGGCGAGTATATTTTAAAGGAGATAAAGCAGCCGGAGGGCTATGTGCTGGATCCCAAGGAATATAAGGTCAGCCTGAAATACAAAGATCAGGAAACGGCGGTAGTTACAGAAGAAAAAACGGTGTACGATGTCCCGTCCACATTGATCATAGAAAAATATAAAAAAGGGGAGGAAGATATAAAGCTTCCGGAAGTAAGTTTCCAGATATGGCCTGAAAATAGGCCCCAGGAGAAGGCAACTTATACGACGGATCAGGAAGGCAGGATCACCGTAAAATATATGATGCCGGATACGGTATATTGCATTCAGGAGATAAAGCCGCTGCCGGGATATCTTCCGGATGAGAAGATCCATACGGTAAAAACGGACAGGAAAGGGCAGGTGGAAGGAGGAGAGATTTATACGCTCCGTCTGGAAAATGACTGTACAAAATACAGGATCAGCAAGCAGGACATTACTACCGGGCAGGAGATCAAAGGAGCGAAAATGACCCTCTATCTGCTGGAGGAGGACGGAAGCCGGACAGAAACTGAAAGCTGGACTTCCGGGGATGAACCATATTATATTGAGGAACTGATCGTGGGCCGGACATATGTATTGGAGGAAACGGTGGCGCCGGACGGGTATCTCCAGGCACAGGAGATCACATTTACGGTTCCTGAAAGCGGTGAGATACAGACAGTAATTATGAAAGATGAAAATGCTATGGGAAAAATCTCCATCAGTAAGCTGGAGGCAGGAGAAGAAGAGATTTTCCTGTCGGACACCGTTTTTGAGATCCGGGCAGCAGAGGACATTATAACACCGGAAGGAACGGTACGGCTGAAGAAAGGCGAGCTTGCGGATACCATTACAACGGAAGGAGAAGCGGCGCAGTCCAGGGAATTATTTCTGGGAAAATATACGGTAAAGGAAGTAAAGCAGACGCCGGGCTATGTGCTGGATGACAGGGAATATGAAGCCAGCCTTACATACAAAGACCAGCATACGGCCCTTGTGACGGAAAACCTGGAAATTTTCAATGAGCCGACGAAGCTCCATATCTGTAAAAAAGATGCCGGCAGCGGGAAAATGCTGGAAGGCGCCAGACTTAAGCTGGAAAAGAGAAAGGAGGATGGAAGCCGAAGCACAATTGCACAGTGGACATCCGGAAAGGTGCCACAGGAATTTGAACGGCTGGTTCCGGGACAGTATATTCTGACGGAAGAGGAGGCGCCGAACGGATATGAAATTGCCGAAGAAATTGTCTTTACTCTGGAAGAAACCGCAGAAGTACAGACTGTGGATATGCTGGATCAAAAGCGGGCAGAGACAGTCAAGACAGGAGATAATTCTCTGATCGTAAGCAGGGCTTTGCTGCTTGCGTTGGCGGCGCTGCTGGCAGGCTGGGTGCTGTGGAGAAGAGACAGAGAGGAAGAGTAAAAAGAAAGATCGACGGTGAAAAAGGGAGGACTCTGATACAAAGAGTTCTCTCTTTTTGTGCGATACACCCGGATGGTGACCGCTGTCCCTGACCGATCGGAGGGGAATATAACAAAAACAAACAAAATATGAAAATAGATACATTGCGAAGAAAAAACAGGGAGAATAAAATCAGGATAACATGACATCATGATGTCGCAAACTTGAAAGTAAGGAGCAGAGCCTTGGGAAGAGAGAAGCCATATTATCAGCAGGTGAGAGATGATATCAGAGAAAAAATTAAACAGGGCCATTACCGGCAGGGGCAATATCTTCCCTGTGAACAGAAGCTGGAAAAGGAGTACGGAGTCAGCAGGACAACAGTGAGAAGCGCCATCAGCGAGTTGGTGCAGGACGGTTATTTGTATATTGTCAGAGGGAAGGGGACCAAGGTGGCATATTCCAAATTGATGGACAATAACCCCAGTCTCCTAAGTTTTACTGAGATTTTGAAAAGTCACGGGTACGAGTCGCAGATGATAGAAAGAACAATAGAGGTCATAAAAGCGGATGACAATCTTTCCGGAAAACTGGGGCTGCAGCAGGGGGAAGAGATTATCCATATCTATCGTGTGAGAGGGACAGACAATGAACCGATTTCTGTTAACCACTCTTATTTTCCTAAAAAACTGTTCCGGGAAAAAGAGATTCCGCTGCTTCTTGAAGGGGATTCCATGTATGAAAATCTGCAAAAATATTTCCACATCGTTATTACAGAGATTCGTGAGGAAATATGGGCTATATCGGCAGGAAAAAAGTACGCGGAAATACTGGATGTAAGCAGGCAGGCTCCGCTGCTTGCTTTTGAGAGAGAATCCTTTGACCAGGAAGGGAATCTGATAGAGTACAGTGAGGTGGTGTATCGGTCTGACAGATACAAACATGCAGTCGCAATGAGAAAAAAATAAAGAAAAAAGAATGAAAGGCGAGGAGTGAAGATGTATGAAAAAGGCAAAAAGAGCGGTTGTCATAGGAGATGTTTTTGTCGATATGATTTCCGAAATTGAGGGGTTTCCAGAGCGGGGCGGAAGGACATATGGAGTTCCCTTTGGAAGAAGCGAAGGCGGAACGGCAGGAAATATAGCCGCCGGGCTGTCAGCTCTTGGAATGGATACGGCAATTATAGCCGGTATAGGGGAAGACGAGTCGGGAGAATTTCTCTTAAAGGGCCTGGAACAAATCGGAGTAGATGTAAGCTGGATCCGGCCAAAATCGGGACTGCATTCAGGGACTACTGCGATTTTTACGGACCTTCAGGGTGAAAGGGATATTTATATGCTGGTAAGAGGATCGGCATTTGAAAAACTGGAGACAGAAGATTTTGCCTGTCTGGAAGAAATACAGCCGGATATCCTGTGCCTGACAGGAGTTCTTGCGGGAATCTGTCCGGCACAGGAGGCTGTTGTGGAAGCAGCACGGAAATGGAAGGGAAAAGCAGAACTGTACTTTGATCCCAACTTATGCTATCCGGCAGACAAGGTTCCTCCAAAAGTAAAAGAAGGCGCCTGTCAGATAGCGGATCTGTGCGATGTCGTACTGACTGGTGAAACGGAAATGAAAGCACTTGGCCTGACCCCGAAAGAAGGACAGTCTTATGTGATCAAATGCGGAGGACAAGGCTCCAGGCTGATGAACGACCGGCAGGAAATCGTTTTTCAAATTCCGGCAACACGTCATAGACCGGTGGATACAACAGGAGCGGGAGATACTTATATGGCTGCTTTCGTGGCGGCGCGGGCACAGGGGAAAACTATGGAAGACGCTATGAAATATGCATCGGTAGCAGCAGGAATCTCTGTAACAAAAAAAGGAGCCAGAAATATGCCTTCGTTATCTGAGATTGAAAAGGGTATAGAGGAATATAAGTAATCAGGAAAAACATGAAGCAGACAAAGGAGGAAGAATTATGAAAGACTGGAACACCTATTTTTTCCCGCAGGAGGTAATGGAACAGGCGGAAGCGATCAGAAACTGTACAGAGGAGCTGAAAGGACAGATTGAGAATATTGCAGACATCTGTCGGAATGTACGGAAGATCCATATTGTGGGATCCGGGGACTGCTATTTTATCAGCCTGGCGGCTGCAGAGGCGTTTCGCCAGCTGACCGGGACAGAAGCTATGGGATATGAGGCCTATGACTATTTTCTGGAAAAACCCGAGGTAAATCCCGAGACGATGGTGATCTTATTCAGTTCTTCGGGGAAATCTCTCTATGTACGCAAGGCACTGGATTATGTGAAAGAATGTCAGGGAATCTCAGTAGGAGTAACAAATCATAAGGAAAGTCCGCTGGGAATGGAAAGCAGTGAGGTACTTCTTACAGCAGCGATCGGAGTGTCCAGAACATTTCCTACCAAAACAACAACAAGCTCCCTTGCGCTGATGTATTCCTTGGCCTTTGAGCTGGCAAAAGAAAAGGGAAAGATTATGGAGGAGGAAAGGGTGAACCTGCAAAGGGAGATCAGAGAAGCAGTGCCCCGGATGATAGAAAGAATATATGCAGAAGAGAAAGAGAAAATACAACAATCTGCTCAGAGTTTTCTGGAAGAACGGTGTTATACTTATGTAGGGAGCGGTCCTGCCAGAAGCACTGCCATGATCGGGGCAGCCAAAATCGTGGAGACTTCCAGAGGTCATGTGACATTCTGCAATGCAGAGGAATATATGCATCTCCATGGATTTTCGGTCAAAAGTCCGGATGCGGTTATTGTGATCGGAAACAATATTCTTGATCACAGAGAAAGACAGGTTGTGGAATATGCCTGCGACCAGAAGGCGAGAGTTCTGATCGTGGGGGCGGTTGCCAAAGAGCAGAATTCTGAAAATGCGGTATATCTTGCGCCGTGGCTGGGAGAATTATCTCCATGGGGAGGCAGTATATGCGCAATGACGGTCCTTCATTTATTTGCCTGCGAGTTGTCGCGGCTTTCCTATAAGGATCCGGATCAGCCCCATGATGTAAATCTGAAAAAGGTAATCGACCTGTTGTACACAGGGCCGGTAGCCGGATGGCAGGTAGAGGAATAAGCATTTTAAAAAAGGAGGAAGGAATGTTTCGAAAAATATTTCAAAATAAAAAACCGGTAATCGGAATGGTGCATTTAAAGGCACTGCCGGGAACTCCGGCCTGCAGTCTAAGCTGGGAGAAGATTCTGGATCTGGCGCTGCATGATGTAGAAGAGCTGTGTGCGGGAGGAGTGGACGGAATACAGGTTGAGAATCAATTTGACCGGCCGTTTCTGAAACCGGAAGATATGGGGCCGGAGACAGCAGCGTTTCTTACAGCGGCAGGATGCGCTATCAGGCAGCGTTTTCCCGAGATTCCTATGGGGATGAATGTTCATTTAAACGGTGGCATGCATGCGCTGGCGGCAGCGAAAGCCTCAGGAGCCTCCTGGGTCAGAGTCTTTAATCTGGCCAACGGTTATATTTCAAACAGCGGTTATGTGGATGCGGCAGGACCGAAGATCATGCGTTACCGGCGTCTGATCGATGCACAGGATATTATGATATTCGGAGATTTTCAGGTGAAACACGGAAGCCATGCGATTACTTCGGACCGTACACTGGAAGAAAAGGCGAAAGATATAGAAGAAAGCATGGCGGATGCCGCGGTGATCACAGGAAGCAGAACCGGAAAAGCGCCGGATAAAGAGAGCATTCTGCAGGTAAAGCGGACAATTCATATTCCGCTTTTGGCAGGAAGTGGATTAAATGTCAAAAATGTAGCTGAACTTTGGGGGATGCTGGACGGTGCAATTGTTGGAAGCAGTTTTAAAAAGGACGGTGATCTGTCAGCTCCTGTGGAACGGGAACTGGTAGAAGAATTTGTCAAAGAAATCCCGTCTTGACAAGAAAGACATAAAACATCAAAAGGGGCGAAAAACGATGAAAAAAATACCGGTTATGATTGTGGATGATGAGAAATTGGTATTGGAAGACTTAAGGACACTGGTTGATTGGGACGCCCTGGGATTTGAGATTATTGCCACGGCGTTTAATGGCAAGCAGGCATGGGTGAAATATAATCAATATCATCCAAGAGTTATATTTACAGATGTCAAAATGCCTTTTATGAATGGTCTTGAATTGATCAGGAAACTGCGAGAGACAGACAACGAGGTGTATATTTTTTTGCTGACGGCATACGAAGATTTTTCTTATGCGAAAACAGCCATTCAGTATGGGGTAAGAGACTATGTGATAAAGAGTACTCTGGATGAAAAGACATTTACAGAACTTCTGAAAAAGCTGTATCGGACGATAGAGGATCAGGGAAAATGGAAGGATATTGTAAAAGAAAAAGCGATATCCGAGTTTTTGGAAGTGCCTGATCTTCAGGAAGCGGATCTTCCTAAGGTTCTCAAAGGAAAGGCGTATGGATATCTGCTGGTAGAGCAGGATCTGCCGATCCGTCTGCCGGGGGATCCATTGGAAGACAGCCTTATGTGTTCCCGAAAAGAGATTGCCTCTGCCATCCTCAAAGAAGAAACAGCAGAGTATGAGCTGATCGTCAGCTATTCACCGGATAACCGGATTCTGGTTGTTATGGATATTCCGGCTCTGTCACAGAAAAATGTGACAGAAATACTTTATAAATATGCAAAACAGATTCAGGACAGGCTGAAGGAAACGTTTCACTGCTCCTTTACGATTTACGTAGTGGATTATAAAATGAGCCTTCCTGAATTAAAAAGATGTGAAGAAAAATATCAGTCTGTGTTCCGGAAAAAATATTTTACAGGATGCGGGCAGATCATTCATCTGACAGATACAAAGGTGCGGACAAATGAAAAAACGATGCCTGTGATCGTAGAAACCGAATATTTTCAGGATATGATCAACAGAAGGAATGCAGAAGAGGTGAGGAAATATCTACAGGAGATTTTCCGGAAAATCTGTGAGGCAGAAGACGATAGAAGCCTAAAAAGTGTTTCGAGAGATTTCTATGAAATCCTGAGAAGAAATAACAGGCAGCTTCCGGACTACATGGAACGTCAGGACATAGGAACAGAGAAAAACTGGGACAGATGGCTGGACGGCATACGTCTGGAAGAGTGGTTTGAAGTTTCCTTCCTTCTGCTTATCCACGCAAGAGAAAAGGTTCACTTCAGTGAATATTCCCGTCCGGTAGTGAAGGTAATGGAATACATTTCAAAATACTACGGGAAACATGATCTGACGATACGGGAAATTGCAGAAACAGTACATTTGAGTTCCGGTCATTTATGCAGTCTTTTTAAAAGAGAAACCGGGAAAACTCTGAACAGTTACATTACGGAAATAAGGATTGAAAAGGCAAAGAGACTATTGGAGGAAGGAGACATGAGAGTGTATGAAGTATCGGCAGCAGTAGGATATCAGTCCAGTCAATATTTCAGCCAGATTTTTTTCAAACTTGTAGGTACTTATCCGACAAACTATCAAAAGGAAAAAGGGAGGCTGTCATAGGTGGAGAAAACAATCAGAGAAAAGATTTCCAATAGAATTATTGTGATCGGAATTGCGATGGGAGTTCTCTCCTGTGTAGTTTTTTATGCTTTATTTGTCCCGGGGCTGGAACAGGATGCGATCGAACGTGCGGAAAATACGAATACAGAAGTAATTTCACAAGTAGATACTCTTGTCTCCTTTGTCCAGGATTATACGGAAAATCTTGCTCTTTCGGTAGCGCAGAATGAGGAAATTCTGCGCTATTTTTCTGACCCGGAAGAGCAGAATCGAAATATTGCTTCACTGAATTTAAACAATCTGATCAGTTATGAGGGGTCTATCCGATGTGTTATGATTTCCAGCCAGAATGTACCGGCACTGGATTCTTTAAGTGAAGTAGATGAAGCGGACAGAGAACTGATTGAGACAAGCTGGTATAAAAATCTGGAAAAAGCGGAATATGGAAGAGGTGTTTCGGGAGTATACAAAGTAACAATTAATAATGCGGAAAAATATACAGCAGCATATCTGAAAAATTTTTATCATGGGAATCAGAAATATACCTACGTTGTTTTTATGGAGCTGAATGACCTGATACGAACGTTTCGTGTGCTGACAGATCACACACTGGACTATGCGGAACTGGTGGATGGAAACGGAGATGTCATTTGCTCCCAGGGAAACGAAAGATGGCAGGAAAAAGCACATGAAAATGTAGAGGGAAATCAGCAGATTGTCAGTGAAAAAGGAAACAATGGGATTCAGTTTATTGACACATCCCTGACCAGCAAATGGCAGGTGGCGTCCTATGTGGCTGACCGGACTATTTTTATGACGTTTGCCTATTATATCATTGGAGCTATGGTTGTCTTGTGCCTGTTTGTACTCGTGACTCTGGCAGTGCTTTCTAAAGTGATCGGGAAAATTATTGAGCCTATCAGTATATTATCAGCAGGAATGAAGGAAGTGGCGAAGGGAAATCTGGACTGTAGGATAGAAGAGATCCCGGATGATGAAATCGGCCTTTTGAGTGATTCTTTTAATAAAATGGCAGAGGAATTAAAAGATAGTCTCGATGTGATCGCCAGGAAGGAAAAAGAAGAGCAGCAGACAAGATTCAGCCTGCTGATCAGTCAGATCGATCCCCACTTCATCTATAATACCATCAACAGTATTAATTATCTGGCGAGGCGGGAAAGATGCAAAGATATCATTAAAGTTAATTCCGCTTTGATTTTTATTCTTCAGGACAGACTGCGGATCAATAATATAGAGTTTACAGATACCATTGAAAATGAAAAAAAGGTCATTGAGCAGTATATTGTGATCGAGCGCTATATGTACGATGGAAATCTGGAACTTATCTGGGAAATAGAAGAGGGTCTTTCCCAGGAGCAGATTCCAAAAAACATGCTCCAGCCTCTGGTGGAAAACGCTTTGTTCCATGGCTTGATCGATGAAGAAAGCGGAGAGCTGAATGGTAAAATTGTTATTCATATATCTAAAAAAGAAGAAGAGATCATTGCCAAGGTGGAGGATAACGGCATGGGAATGGATGAAGAACAGTTAAGGAAAGTGAGGCGGGAATTATACGGAGAAGCAGAAAGAGGAAAGAGCATCGGGCTTTCCAATATCAGAAAAAGACTGGAATATCTGTATGGAAGTACAGAAAGTATCAAAATTGAAAGTGAAAAGGGAAAAGGAACGTGCATTACGCTGATTTTTAAAAGCAGATACTTCATCTGAAAATAAAAAAATGCATAATAAAACCTCTGAAATATAAAGAAAAGTATACAAAATATTCAAATATCAAACAAAAAATGAAATTTGTATTAGTGTGCAATTTTTCCTGCTTTTCTATAATAGAGGCATCAAAAAGAAGAGGTGTAAGAGACGGGTATGAAAAACGATTATTTATTTAAAGGAGAAGATATCTGCAAATCTTTTGGAAGCACCCAGGCTTTAAAGAATGTAACAATTACGATCAGCAGAGGAGAGATTCATGGTCTGATTGGTGAGAATGGATCTGGAAAGTCTACATTTTCTTCTATCTGTGCCGGTATACAGAAGGCGGACAGCGGGAAATTGTATTTAGATGGAAAAGAATACATTCCATCCGGGACAGTAGATGCCATGGATAAAGGAGTCAGTATGGTGGTCCAGGAGCAGGGGACAGTGGGAAAGATCAGTGCCTCTGCCAATATATTTTTCGGAAAAGAGGCAATGTTTGTAAAAGGCGGAGTGCTGAATGTCCGGAAAATGAATCAGGAAGCTTCCAGAGTACTGAATGATATGGGTATTACCCATATTGATCCTCAGGTAATGATTGATACGCTTACATTTGAGGACAGAAAACTGATCGAGCTTGCCAGAGCGCTTTATACTTCTCCGAAACTCTGGATCGTGGATGAGACAACGACAGCTCTGACAGTAAATGGACGGGATATCCTTTACAGTCTTATGAACAGGATAAAGGAAGAAGGAGGTTCCGTACTGTTTATTTCCCATGACATTGACGAGATCATGAAGATGTGCGACGCGCTTACGATCTTAAGAGACGGCGTTATGACAGCGACATTGGAAAAAAGTGAGTTTGAAGAAAACAAGATCAAACAGCTGATGATCGGAAGAGAGATGTCAGGACATTATTACAGGGAAGACACCGAGGAAAGTATCGGAGAAGAGGTGGTTCTGGAAGCGCAGAATATCACAGGAGGAGTCCTGAAAAATGTATCTGTGTCCCTGCATCGGGGAGAAATCTTAGGTGTAGGAGGCTTGAGCGACTGCGGAATGCATGATCTTGGAAGAGTAATGTTTGGTCTGACAAAGCCGGATATCGGAAAGGTACAGAAAGGAAAAGGAGAAAAAGTAAAAAATGCGAAATGGGCTGTCGAGCATGGCATTGCCTACATTTCCAAAAACAGAGACAGAGAGGCAATGATGACTTTATGCAGCATTAAAGATAATATCTGTCTGCCGTCATTAAAACAGCTGGCAAAAGGCGGGTTCATTCTGAAGAAAAGTGAAAGAAATCTCTCGTCTAAGTGGGCGGAAAATATGGAGGTAAAGGCAAATTCTGTAGAGCAGTTCTGCAATACCTTAAGCGGTGGAAACAAGCAGAAAGTCGTGCTGGCCAAATGGCTTGCGAAAGGCTCGGATATTATGATCATGGACTGCCCTACCAGAGGAATCGATATCGGTACAAAGGCGTCGATCTATCAGCTGATCGAACAGCTGAAGAAAGAAGGAAAATCAATCCTGCTTATTTCGGAAGAACTGCCGGAACTGATTGGTATGAGTGACAGAATCGTGATCCTGAAGGATGGAGTGCTCTCGGGAGAGTTTTACCGGTCAGAGGGACTCACAGAAGCAAAACTGATTCAGAAAATGATTTAGGGGAAGGCAGAGGATTATGAAAAGTGTAAGTGCAAAAATGCAGGGAAAAGATTTTATTCGTAACTATTTTTCGTTTATCGGGCTGATATTGGTTGTGATCGTCTTTCATGTGCTGACAGAGGGGAATCTTATCAGCTCCAGAAATATGATGAATATTTTTAATAATTTCTTCAGCATCGGTCTTGGAGCCATCGGTGTCATGTTCCTTATGTCCCTTGGAGAGCTGGATTTATCAGTGGGGGCAATTATGGGATTTGCTTCGGCCATGGGAGCGTTTTCAGCTCAGGTTCATGTGGCGCTTATCATTCCTGTGTGTCTTTTGACAGGGCTGGCGATCGGAGCGCTGAACGGAGTTATGATTTCCAGACTGAAGGTGGAGTCTTTTATCGGGACGCTGGCGATGTCGTTTATTGCCAGGGGACTGACGACATATTTTTTGAACGGGACAGTGGGAATCCCATTGACACAGCGCATGTTTGATCAAAGCTATGTGAAGATCGCCGTATTTCTTGTTGTGGCGATTGTATTCTATCTGTTGTTTGAATACAGGGCTTACGGAAAACAGTGCAGGGCGATCGGAGCATCAGCGGAAGCGGCAAGACAGTCCGGCGTCAATGTAGAGCGGGTCAGATTTCTGGCGTTTGCAATATCCGGATTACTGTGCGGACTGGCAGGATTTTTCAGTCTGGTCAGAACCTGTACCGCTTCTTCCAGTACAGGAGAGGCTTTCGAATTTGAAGTGCTGCTGGCAGTACTTTTCGGAGGAATGCCATTGTCCGGAGGCTGGTCTGTAAAATTCCGGGCAGCCATTGTGGGCAGTATTGCAATGGCGGTTATGCAGAACGGAATGTCGCTGATGGGCATTGACGGACTGACACAGCAGATTGTGGAAGGAGTGATCCTGATCATTGTTGTAGTGATTTCCTTTGACAGGAGAAATACGGTTGTCATTAAGTAAAGCAGATGAATTTTACAGGGGCGCTTCCCCTGTGAAAATAAAAAAAGAAAAGGAGAGAAAGATATGAAAAAGTTACTATCCGTGAAAAAAGTAGTATCCATGCTTCTTGTCCTTGTTATGGTTATGGGACTGGCAGTTGGATGCGGCAGCAGTTCATCAGAAAGTGAGGAGGACACAAGTTCGGGAGGCGGAGACAATCCGGAAGCATTTACAATAGGATTTCCGTGGCAGACCTCTTCTACAGACCCCACATTTGTATCCATTGAAAATAATGTAAAGGCTGCAGTTGAGGCAGCTGGCGGGGAACTGGTAGTTGTAGAAAGCGATCTGACTGCAGATGATCTGATCAATAATGTTTCTGACCTTATCAGCCGGGGAGTAGACGGAATTATTTTAATGCCGGCCTCAGATTCTATGCTGGCGACGGTAAATCAGATGTGTACAGAGGCACAGGTATATTATGCTACCATGTTCCGTACCATTAATGACGAGTCTATCAAGGAAGAAGTTTACGCCTCTGACTATTTTGCAGGAGGCTGCAATGAGGAAGATGAGACGGCAGCTTATGACATTGTAAATTCCATGGTAGAGCAGGGCGTGGAAAACCTTTGTGTTATCAACATTGCAAAAGGCGACACTTCTTCTGACCTTCGTGATCAGGGCGTGGAAAGAGCGGTAGAAGAAACAGGCATCAATCTTCTGAATACGACATACAACATTACTGCTCAGACTGACATGACAAAGACAATAGAAAGCTATATTGCCGCATATCCGGAACTGGATGGTATTCTGCTGGCAGGAACATACTGTGATGCAGCACTTCCGACAATTGAAAAAGCGCTTTCCGATCATGGCATGGACGGAGAGATCATTGTAGGACGTATTGACTTTGACTTTACAATGGGCGAATATCTGGAAGCTGGCTCCTTCCACGTATCTTATGGCGGACAGCAGCAGATCGATCCCCTGCTGTCAACAGCGATTCTTGTAAACAAAGTTATCGGTACTCCGATCGTAGAGGACGGACCTTTTGTTCAGGTATGCAATTATCTGGAGCTGACATCCAGCGAAGAGGCACAGGAATATCTGACATATTTCCTGGGCGACAATGCGGTATTTACGCCGGATGAAATCAAGGAAAGCATGATCAAATTCTATGACGACAGCATTAATGCCGATACTTATCAGGAAATCGTAGACAACTTCTCTGTAGCAGATGTGGCACAGAGACACGAAGGCATGGAGAGCGAGGAATAAGCAGAAACAACTATGAAAAAATGGATAAAGAAAATCGGAATGACGCTGGCTCTTCCGGTGATCGTATATGGAATTTTTCTGATCATATGTTTTGACCGGTTCAGTAACCTGAACTGTGTATCGACAATTTTTCTTCAGTCTATTGTATCTGTTATTACAGCTTATGCTTATGCGTTTATTTACATGAGCGGACTGTTTGACTTTACGATAGGATCCAGAATTATTATAAGTGGACTGGTAGGGGGGATAGCCTCCTCCCAGTTCGGTATGGCGGGGCTCCTGCTTGGTTCGTTAATTGCAAGCGTGGCTGTGGCAGCACTTACAGGAGCCCTGAATTGGATCTGTAAGATACCGTCGCTGATTTTGACGATGGCGCTGACGATGGTGTTTGAGATCGTGGGGAAAAATATTGCCGGAAGATTCAGTTTTGTAAGCATTGACTATCAATATGCAGTATTGGGATCTGTTCCCTGGATTGTAGTTGTATTGATCGTCTGTGGACTTTTGTTCTACTTCATTTTCAATTTTACAAAATTCAGCTATCATATGAGAGCGATTGGAAGTAATGAGGCAGTATCAAAAAATGCAGGTATTCGTGTACAGTGGATAAAATTCCTCTGTTTCGTAGTGGGAAGCATTTTTGCTGCTGTGGCAGCGGTACTGACGATCAGCCAGTCAGGATCTATGGGGGCACAGACCAACCTGGGAAGTGCAACACTTCTTTTTCAGCCATTGATGGCAATTATTATTGCAGTTGTACTCCAGCCGGCATGTAATATGGCAATTGGAATTTTTGTAAGTCAGTTTACATTGAATACAATTTTTATTGGTCTGATCGCGGCGGGATTTCCGGATACTTTCCAGAATATCTTCCTGGGAGTGTTCCTTCTCATTGTTATGATCATTACAAACAATGTAGAAACTTTGAAAGAATATCTGCATAAGCGCCGGCTTGCTGCAAAAGCAGCTTAAAACAAGAAATCCAAAGAACGAGAAAAGGAGGAAGAATCATGAATTTTCCTAAAATTTCAGAAGAGGAGAGAATAAAAATGCTGGCGCCTCCGGCGGGAAAAGTGAGGATGGTGCTGGATACAGATACATACAATGAGGTGGATGACCAGTTTGCTCTTTCCTATGCACTGATGTCTCCGGAGCGTCTTCAGGTGGAAGCAGTTTATGCCGCGCCCTTCTCTTCCGGATTTTTTGACAGGCTGCTTGCCAAAAAGACGGATCAGGTAACTGTCCCGATGACAAGTGATCTGAAAGAGGGATTGGAGCAGAGTTATCAGGAGATCATTAAAATTTTTGGCATGCTGGAAATGGATCCGGCTGGAAAAGTATTCCGCGGATCGGAACATTATATGACAGAAAAAGATGTGCCGGTAGAGTCCGACGCAGCGAGAGATCTTATCAAACGCGTGAAAGAAAGCGATGAAACTTTGTATGTCGTAGCGATCGGAGAGATTACAAATATTGCGTCAGCCATTTTGATGGAACCGGAGATCATAAAAAAGATTGTGATTGTATGGCTGGGAGGGCAGCCCCTGTACTGGCCTCATACATTGGAATTTAATCTGGGACAGGATGTACTGGCTTCTCAGGTCATTTTCGACAGCGGTGTCCCACTGGTACTGGTTCCGTGTATGACAGTGGCGTCCCATCTGACGACAACAGAGGCAGAGCTGGCGGCAAAGCTGAAGGGAAAGAGCAAGATCGGAACCTATCTGGCGGATACAGTGATCAGCCAGTTAAGTCCGGAAGCGGCAGACAACATGCTTTCTTTATTCAGACTTACCTATTTACAGGAAGTGGATGACTATGATAAATTTATGAAAGAAGAGATTCCATTTCACGGAATGGCTCCTTCCAGAATTATCTGGGACATATCAACGATCGGATATATGATCAATCCCCACTGGTGTCCATCTGCTCTTGTAGAAGCGCCTTATCTCACAGATGATGTGAGGTGGAAAGCAGGTGAAAAGAGGCATTCGATACGGGTATGCAACTTTGTTTACCGGGATGGTATTTTCGGTGATATGTTTGAGAAGTTGGGGCGTGCGCCTAAATAAAGGTATAAAAAGCGCCGGAGTGGAAACAGATTTTCTGCTCCGGCGTTTTGTGATAAGGAGGCATACAGGTGAAAGTTTTAAATTTTGGATCACTGAACATTGATTATACGTATCAGGTGGAGCACATTGTAAATCCCAAGGAAACGATTTCCTCTCTTGGGCTGGAAGTTTTCCCGGGAGGAAAGGGGCTTAATCAGTCCATTGCTCTTGCAAAGGCAGGGGCGGAAGTATATCATGCAGGCCTGATCGGCGAGGACGGCCTGTTCTTGAAAGAAGTGTGCAGCAGCAATCATGTGCACACAGATTATATAAAAGAATCAGATACGCGGACCGGAAATGCGATCATTCAGGTGAGCAGCGCCGGAGAAAACAGCATTATCTTGTTTCCCGGGGCAAACCGGCAGAATACGAAGGCATATGTGGATGAGGTGCTGGGACATTTTGAGGAAGGAGATATTCTGCTTCTGCAAAATGAGATAAATGAAGTGGATTATCTGATCGAAAAAGGAAAAGAAAAGGGCATGACCGTTGCCTTTAACCCTTCTCCTTTTGACGATTATGTAAGAAAATGCGATCTGACAAAGGTAGATCTGTTTTTTGTCAATGAAGTAGAAGGAGAGCAGATTACAGGGGAAAAGCTGCCGGAAAACATCATTGCATGTATGAGAGAACAGTTCCCGGAGGCGGAAATTGTTTTGACCCTGGGTGAAAACGGCGCCATCTGGAGTGGAAAAAACGAGAATATTGCAGTGCCTGCAGTCCCGGCGGAAGCAGTGGATACTACTGCGGCAGGAGATACATTCACCGGATATTTTCTTGCAGCTGTCATAGAGGGACGAAACAAGAGACAGGCATTGGAAAGGGCGGCTATGGCATCGGCAATGGCAGTTGCCAAAAAGGGGGCGTCCATTTCTATTCCATGGAAGGAAGAAGTAGATCAAAAAATAGGGAGTGAATAAGATGAACGTATATGAGGGAAGACCGGAGGATTTTGAGTGCCGGAAGGAAAAAGAACAGAAAGTATATGAAATTTTGGACAGCCTTGGTATCAGATATCAGCGGGTAGACCACGAACCGGTAGCTACTATTGAAGCCTGCCGGGAAGTGGATGAGGCTCTCGGGATTGAAATATGTAAGAATCTGTTCCTGTGTAACAGGCAGAAAACAAAATACTATCTGCTTGTAATGCCGGGAAGCAAGAACCTGCAGACAAAAGAACTTTCGCCTCAGATTCCATCCTCCAGACTTTCCTTTGCTTCCGGGAAGGATATGGAGAGACTGCTGAATGTATCGCCGGGATCGGCGACGATCATGAGTCTCCTCTACGACCCGGACAATCAGGTGCAGCTTCTTGTTGACGAGGAAGTGCTTGCCGGGGAAACATTCGGATGTCATCCCTGTGTCAATACATCCAGTATGAAACTTCAGACAGCGGATGTATTTGGACCGTTCCTGGAAGCAGTCCATCATGATTATATTAAAGTAAAACTTGGTTAAAAAAATAACGGGGGACGTAACAAATTGCAAGTTTACTACGTGTCCCGTTATTTTTTTAACTTATAGCGTATAAACCTTTTCCATCTTGCATAAACTAATGAAAGCCCGGAAAATCCACAATCAGAAGGAGCATGAATGCAGTGAAAAGCATGGAAAGGTATAGCATGAAAGTTCCAGGGAAACAGGAGCGGTGCATCATTTGCGGACAAGTGACAGATATAGAGAAGGACTGGCCTGTTGCAATGCGAAAGCATTATGTGGAGGGGGCCGGTCAGCTTTGCAGAAAGTGTTATCTTGAAATTTATTCCGATGGAAATTAGCAGTAAGGGACAGGAATTTTGCCGTTTCAGGCGGTGAAAATCCTGTCCCTTATTGACATGTAAAAGGATGGATGCTATGATAATGATATCAAAATGATATCAATTTAAAACGAAGGGGGAAAGAAAGATGAGTAAGGAAAAAATTCAGGAAGAAAAGATTCTTCACCCGGCAAGCGGATATGCTATGATGTTTATAGGAATTGTGGGAATGCTTCTGGGTATTGCCCTTATGGTTTTAGGACCGATATTTGGAAGTTTGTCCGGAAGCGGTTTTTTGATCGGCGTCGGTATTACACTTGGCATTATCGTTGAGACAGCAGCGATCATTCTGCTCTGTGGGCTTAAGGTACTCAATCCTAATGAAGCTTATGTGTTTACTGTTTTCGGAAAGTATTACGGCACATTGAAGAAACCTGGATTTTTCTGGGTAAATCCTTTCTGCAGCGCTATTAATCCTATTATAAAAGGGGCGCCGATTGTCACATCTAATGGAGGCCGTAATGTATCTATTTCTACAGGGGGAAGAGAAAAGAAAGTTTCTTTGAAGGCCATGACGCTTGACAATAAGCTTCAGAAGGTTAATGATCAGCTTGGAAATCCCGTAGAGATCGGTGCAGTGGTAATCTGGCGGGTAGTAAACCCTACAAAAGCAGTGATCAATGTGGAAAACTATAAGAATTATCTTTCCATTCAGTGCGACTCTATTATTCGGAATACGGCAAGACAGTATCCTTACGATACAAGCGAGGACGGAGATGAGAAGTCTCTCCGCGGCAGCAGTCAGGAAATTGCAGACATCATGGGACATGAACTGCAGCAGAAAGTAGAAGAAGCAGGCATTAAAATACAGGAAGTGCGCATCACTCATCTTGCCTATGCGCCGGAGATCGCATCCGCTATGCTTCAGAGGCAGCAGGCAGCCGCTATCATTGATGCCAGACAGAAGATCGTAGAGGGAGCTGTCGGCATGGTGGAAATGGCGCTTAATAAGCTCAATGAAAATGACATTGTGGAGCTGGATGAGGAGAGAAAGGCAGCCATGGTGAGCAATCTGCTTGTTGTCCTGTGCGGAAATAAGGATGCACAGCCGATCGTTAACAGCGGAAGCCTTTATTAAAACTGCTTTTTATTAAATTGTTGAAAAGGCAGGAACGGGAGGGGGAAAGCTTTTGGAAAAAGAAAAGAAAGCATCGGACAAAACCAAAGCGAAGAAACAGGTTCCCCTTCGGCTGTCTCCCAAATTATATGAGGAGATTGCACAGTGGGCGGAAGATGATTTCCGGTCAATGAATGGGCAGATAGAATATCTTTTGACAGAGTGTGTGAAACGCCGGAAAGGAAAGAAGGATACCATATAGAGGGAAAACAGAAGGCAGGAGGAAAGTCGGATCACCCGTTTCCTCCTGCCTTTGGTTGTGCTTTTTTGCCTTTCATATTATAATAAGTGGCAGAGCAAAAGCGGAAAGAAGGAATCTTTATGTACATAGCAGATCTGCACATCCACTCCAGATATTCCCGCGCTACCAGCAAAGACTGCACGCCGGAATATCTGGATCTGTGGGCGAGAAGAAAGGGAATCCATATTGTAGGGACAGGGGATTTTACTCACCCGGCCTGGAGAGAAGAGCTGAAGGAAAAGCTGGAACCGGCAGAGGACGGACTGTATGTATTGAAAAAGGAATATCGGATTCCTGATCCGGCAGGAGAAGGGGCAGCAGATCCGCGGTTTGTTGTTACAGGAGAGATCAGTTCTATTTATAAAAAGGACGGAAAGGTACGTAAAGTCCACAGTCTGATCCTTCTTCCGGGCCTGGAGGAAGCGGAAAATATTGCGCGCCGGCTGGAGGCAATTGGAAATATACATTCCGACGGGAGGCCCATTCTGGGAGTACCCTGCCGGGATCTTCTGGAGATCGTCCTGGAAGCGTCCCCGGAGGGTATCTATGTACCGGCTCATATCTGGACTCCTCACTTTTCCCTGTTTGGAGCATTTTCGGGATTTGATACGGCAGAAGAGTGCTTTGAAGATCTGACACCCTACATCCATGCCGTAGAGACGGGGCTTTCTTCTGATCCGCCTATGAACTGGAGAGTGTCAGCTCTGGACCGCTTTCATCTGATCTCCAATTCCGACGCCCATTCCCCTGCAAAGCTTGGGCGGGAGGCTAACCTTCTGGATATAGAGTTGTCCTATCAGGGGATCTATCAGGCGATCCAGGAAGGAAAAGGACTGAAAGGAACCATTGAGTTTTTCCCGGAAGAAGGGAAATACCACATGGACGGACATCGAAAATGCGGGCTTTGTCTGACGCCGGAAGAAACGAACAAATTTGACGGCATTTGTCCGGTGTGCGGCAAAAAGATTACTATAGGAGTATCTCACCGGGTAGAGGAACTGGCAGACCGGGCGGAAGGATACCGGCCGGAGAAGGCGGCGGACTTTGAAAGTCTTGTTCCCCTTCCGGAGGTGATCGGATCCGCATACGGATGTTCGGCTGCCAGCAAGAAAGTGGTCAGAGAATATGAAAATATGCTGCAGCGCCTTGGACCGGAATTTGAGATACTAAGAAAGATTCCTCTGGAAGAAATACAAACAGTATCAGGTCATCGGATGGCGGAAGGGATAGCAAGGCTCCGGGAGGGGAAAGCAGAGAGGATCCCGGGCTTTGACGGTGAATATGGAACGATCCGGCTTTTCCGTCCGGAGGAGGTCCAGGAAACAGAAGGGCAGCTGGATTTCTTTGCTCTTCTTGGAAGGACGGAAACCGGAAATCAGGACGGGTTACAGTGTAAAAATCAGGAAGAGCTTTTAAAAGAAAAAGAGATTTCGAGTGAAAAAGAGAACGGGCAGCAGGAGAGAAAAGAAGAGCTGAATCCGCAGCAGCTTCAGGCTGTACAGTGTGCGGGAAGGAGTGTGGCTGTTCTTGCAGGTCCGGGAACCGGCAAAACAAAGACGCTGATCGCAAAGATTTTGTATCTGATGGAACACCGGAAAATAAAAGCCGGTGATATCATGGCAGTGACATTTACCAACCAGGCTGCCAGGGAGATGACGGAACGTCTGGAATCGGCTCTTGGCGGGAAAAGGCGTCTTGCAAAAATCCGGATCGGGACATTCCATGCCCTTTGTCTGTCCTTTTTAAAGGGACAGGGAAGGGAAGTCATGCTGACAACGAAGCTGGAGCGAAAAGAGATGGCGGAACAGGCAGTGGATGAGAGCCGGATCGCCATGAAGACAGAGGAATTTCTGGAAGAATTGTCACGGCAGAAGGCAGGAATGGAGCCGCCGGAGCGTACGGAAGAGGAAAAGAGGCTCTGGGAAGAAGCGGTACAAAAGTATGAAGAAGAGAAAAGGAACAATTCTTTGTTAGATTTTGATGATCTTCTTCTGGAGACTTTGGAACTTTTAGAAAACGGCGCGAAAGGGAAAAACTTCGGAACCCCTTCCTACATTCTGGTAGATGAGTTCCAGGATATTAATCCGCTTCAGTACCGTCTGATCCAGGCGTGGAACAGGGAGGCAAAAGAATTGTTTGTCATTGGCGACGCCGATCAGTCCATCTACGGATTCCGAGGCGCGTCCGCTGCATGTTTTGAATCCCTGAAAGCAGATATACCGGATCTGGAAATCATCCGGCTGACGGAAAATTACCGTTCTTCCCCGCAGATCCTGCAGGCGGCGGAAACGGTTTTGGATGGAGCACTTGGCTCAAGGCTCCACCCCAATTGCCCGGATCAGGATCCGGTGCGGCTTTATCAGGCAGGGAGCAGGATGGGAGAAGCGATCTTTATTGCCAAAGAGATCGGGCGGATGGCAGGTGGAATCGGTATGCTGGAAGCCCAGGCTCTTTCCGGGAAGGAGTATGACAGAAAAGTCCGCTCTTTTGATGAGATTGCCGTACTTTGCCGTACCCACAGGCAGGCGGCGCTGCTGGAGAAGTGCTTCAGGCAGGAAGGGATTCCCTATGTGACAGCAGGAAGGGAGAGTTTCCTGGAAGAAGAAAAAGTGCAGGGAAGCTTCTGCTTTTTCCGCTGCCTTGAACATACCGATGATATGTCCGCAAAGAAGCAGAGTGCAAAGATTTTGTGGAAACTTTCCTGGAATCCGGTAACAGAACAGATTCTGGATGAACAGATACAGAAATACCAGCCCCTTTACCGGAAGAAAAAGCCGCTGGATTTTTTGAAGAGCTGGCTTGAAGATATGCAGCTTCAGGAAAATGAAGCAATGAAAATGCTGATTTCATCCGCCGTATTTTACCCGACGATGCCGGAGTTTCTCCGGAACTTTGAGCTGGGCGTGGAAAGCGATCTGAAGCGATGCGGGGACAGAAATTATACCGCGGGAGCAGTCAGGATCATGACGCTTCATGGATCCAAAGGACTGGAATTTCCTGTTGTGATGATCTGCGGAACAGAGAAAGGGTGCATCCCGCTGGAGAGCGAGAGCTATTCTGTTGATATCAGTGAAGAAAAACGTCTTTTGTATGTGGGAATGACACGTGCCAAAGAAGAGCTGATCCTGACGTTTTCAGGAGAGGAATCACCTTTTCTTGCAGAGGTCGGAGAGTCTGTGATTCAAAGAGAACAGGGACGGATCCGCAGCAGAGAAGAGAATTACCATCAGATGACCTTATTTGAAGAAGGATTATAGATAGATACCATAGTGGAGAGTGTGAAAATTTATGATAAGAAATATAGAACTTTCGGAGATTTCCGACGGCAGCCTTTACACATCGACAGACATGGCAAAAGCCGACTGCCGGGGCTGTGAAGGATGCTTTGCCTGCTGCCGCGGCATGGGAAGATCCATTGTCCTGGATCCCTGGGATATTGCACAGATGACGGAAGGAACAGGAAGAACTTTTGCAGAATTGATGGAAGGGGCCATTGAGCTGAATGTGGTGGACGGTATGATCCTGCCGAATCTTCGTATGGATGAAAAGACAGAGAAATGCACATTTCTTGATCAGGAAGGCCGCTGCAGCATTCACAGATTCCGTCCGGGAATCTGCAGGATGTTTCCGCTGGGAAGATATTATGAAGAAAACGGATTCCGGTATTTTCTGCAGATACATGAGTGCCAAAAGAAGGACAGGAGCAAAGTTAAGATCAAGAAGTGGCTGGACATTGCAAACTTAAAAGCATACGAAGCTTATATCTGGGACTGGCACCAGTTTCTTGCACTTTGCCGGAGAGAGTCAGCCCAGCTTGAAGAGGCGCAGATAAAGATACTGCAGACATATCTGCTTCGCACATTTTATCAGACGCCCTACGGTTCTGAAGATTTTTACAAAACATTTTATGAACGTATGGCAGCGGTAAAGGAGACACTTGGATTATGCTAGAACATTACGAAGAGAGGAAAAAATTTCTTCCCGGTCTGGGAAAAGATATGCCGGAGACTTACGGAAAGCTGGCGGAGATTTTCCAGTACCAGGTTTTTGAACTTTACGAAGAGGTGATCGGGCCAAGAAACAGCAGTTATTATATTCCCTATATGATGAACGATGCTCTGGAATGTTATCTTGTACTGAAGGATGCCAGAATAACAGGAGAATACTTGCAGCTGGATCCGGAGGAATTTCCCCTACAGGCCCAGATCGCACAACGAGACGGACAGACGGCTCTGATCGTCAAGCAGGGGAGCGAGAACGTTTTTACGATCTGGTTCCGGGAAATAGAGGAATCGTTCCAGTGCTATCAATATCACAGGATCGGACATTTCTGGGTGGAAGGGCAGGAACACTGGCGTCAGCTGGTGTATATGACAGGAACGATCTATGATAAATATGAATATATGAAGGAAAAGGCATGCAGCGATCTGGAGATGGAGCTTATGCACCTGATCGAGTTTCCGCCTTTTCGCTTTTGGTCGCCGGTGGAGGAATCCCTGGAGGAAAGATATCCTTCAAGTCCACAGGGAACAGCATGTATGAAAAAGCTTGCCAAAGAGGCTGGGGATGGGATGTACGCTTTTTTGACCGGAATTTATGAAAAATTTCCGGCAGGATTTTTGGAAAAGAGGCTGGCGTCCATGCTTTGCAGTCCTGCAAGGGAACCTTTGTATGAAATGATTTACGAAAAAATCCGAAAGGCGTCTCTTGCATACCCGAAGAGGGATTACGGAGAACCCTTAAATACAGAGATTCTGAAAAAGAGAAAGGCTGTAAACCGCCGGCTGAAAAAGGCAGGATTTGAAGGGAGATATCCTTTTTACAGGAAAGACGACCTTCAGATCGTTGCAACAGAGGAACATCCCTTTACCTGCATGGAATCCCGGGACTTTGTTTTCCGCATACAGTTTATGGTGTCAAAATGCCGGAAAGCATGCGGGAGAAACGGAGGTTTTTTTAGGTCGAGGGACAGGAAAAGCTGGATTTTGGAAGATCTGGATCCTGTTTTATCCGGAGGTCTTGAGAGGAAGAGCACAGGTTAAAGAAACACATAAAAAAGTATAAAATAAAAAATACAAAGAGAGGAAGAAAAAATGACAAAAAAGCAGCTGGCATTAGAAGTGATCGAAAGATTGAAAAGAGAATATCCGGATGCAGGATGTACCCTGGATTACGATCAGGCCTGGAAGCTTCTTGTAAGTGTGCGTCTGGCAGCACAGTGTACAGATGAAAGAGTCAATAAGATTGTAGAAGTCCTATATGACAAATATCCGGATGTAAATGCTCTTGCAGAGGCGGATGTAGAAGATATTGAAAATATTGTCAGACCCTGCGGGCTTGGCAAGAGCAAAGCGAGAGATATCAGCGCATGTATGAAGATATTGAAGGAGGAATATGACGGGAAGGTTCCGGATGATTTCGACGCTCTCTTAAAGCTTCCGGGAGTGGGGAGAAAGAGCGCTAATCTGATCATGGGGGATGTGTTTGGCAAGCCTGCCATTGTCACCGATACCCATTGTATCAGGCTGACAAACCGGATCGGTCTGGTGGATGGCATCAAGGAACCAAAGAAAGTAGAGATGGCTCTTTGGAAGATCATTCCTCCGGAAGAAGGAAGTGATTTCTGTCACCGTCTTGTCTACCATGGCCGGGATGTGTGTACAGCAAGGACAAAACCGTATTGCGATAAATGCTGCCTTAATGATATCTGTAAGAAAAAAGGGATATAGAAATTATGTGGGAAAGAAAGGCCCCGGTTCAGCTCTGTGCATAGTGACCGGGGTCTTTTTGTAATTTTATATCAAAAAAACAAGACAAAACAACCAAAAAAATAACAAAAAGTCTTTTTGAAAAGTATAATATTGACAAAAAAGTTGATATATGATATACATTAAACATCGGATGTTTAATTATATACAAAAGTGACGGAAAATATAAGGAGGAAAGCGAATGGGATAAAAGACAGCAGGAGTTACAGCAGGTACAGCACAAAAAAGGAGGAAAAAATGTTTTTTGATTATTCTTATATAGACAAAGCATTTATAAACGGACGAATCATCACAGTAAATGATCAGGATGATATCTGTGAAGCAGTTGGGATCAAGAAAAACAAAATTGTATTTGTTGGTTCAAATGAAGAAATAAAAACTCTGACAGATGAAAATACTGAAATCATAGATTTAAAGGGACGGGCCATGACTCCCGGTTTTATCGACAGCCATTATCACCCTATCCTGTCCGGATTTATGAATGGAGCGATCATTGATGCCACATATCCAAAATGTAAAAGTATCGAAGACATTAAGGAACTGGTAAGAGAAAGAGCGAAGGTAACACCAAAGGGTGACTGGATCAAACTGTGGGGATATGACAATAATAAGTTGGCGGAAAAACGTCATGTCACACTGGAAGATTTAGACGATGCTGCCCCGGATCATCCTGTACAGTGTATGCGTACATGTGGACACGTATGTATTTACAATACGCTTGGCCTGGCGGCCGGAGATATTAAAACGCCGGAGGATATCAAAAGATTCGGGGAAGGTGAAATCGAAGTCGTAGATGGAAAATTTACAGGACTTACAAGAGATTTAAGTGCATTCTATCTGTGGAGTAAGGTGAAATACACAGAAAAAGAACTTAAGGAAGCGATCGAGCGTGCAAACAAGGCATGTCTGGAAGGAGGGATCACTTCTGTACATGACTGTGGAGAATGCGATGCTCCGGCATACAGTATGATGTTTAAGGCTGCAAAAAGCGGCTGGTTCAAACCGAGACAGTTTATGATGCTTCATAGTATTTTTGGAAAGCCATTCTCTAAAGAAGATAATGAGCATTTCCTGAAGCTGGGATTCCATACAGGGATTGGAGATGAGCATTTTCGGATAGGTAGCTGCAAATTTATGGTAGACGGGGGAAGCAGCGGACCGACTATGGCTACAAGGGAACCGTATTCCCACGATCCTACACTTCCCAGAATTTTATCCTGGGACAGGGAGGAAGTCGCAGATTATATTGACTATATTAACAGGCATGATTGTCAGGCAACTGCACATGCGGAAGGTGATCTTGCTGTGGAATTTATGGTGGAAGGATATGAAAAGGCCCTGAAGAATCATTACCGAAAACCGGAGGAACACAGACACAGAATTGAGCACTGTGTTATTGTAGACGACGACCTGATACAGAGAATGAAAGCAATGGGGATTGTTCCGATTGCAAATACGCATTTTATTCCTTTAAACGGCAGTGACTATCATCGTTATTTTGGAGAGCGCATTAATTATCTGTTTGCTCTAAGAAGCTTCATTGATGCAGGATTAAAGCCGGCTATTGGATGTGACGCTCCTACGGCAGCCTGCGACGCTATTGCAGGATTAGACGGAGCGGTTAACAGAATAGACCGGGGAACCGGAGAGGTGTGTGGTCCGGGACAGAGAATTTCCATGCTGGAGGCTGTCCGCTGTTATACTATGAACGGTGCATATGCCAGCTTTGAAGACGACATCAAAGGAAGCATAGAAGTAGGGAAACTGGCTGATTTTACAGTCTTTTCAGAGGATATTTTAGCAATTGATCCGGTAGATATTGTAAAAACAAAAGTAGATTATACCATTATTGACGGTGAGATTTGTTATAAACGAGGTGAAAACTAATGGAAAATAAAAAAGAAAAGGAAGAACTTAGTTACAAAGAGAAGTTCATTCAGATGAACAAAGAGGCAAAAGCTACCTGGATTGTAGGTTTGATTTCCTTTATTGTATGGCTGGCCGGAGGATTCGGAGTTTATCTTCTGGCAGGAAACAGCTGGACCATTCTTGGTATGCCGGCCTGGTTTGTTCTGGGAAGCTTTGGCTGTTGGTTTGTAGGTATCATAGGAGTAGTGTATCTGTTGAAGTTTGTGTTTAAAGACTTTGATCTTGGTGATGACGAGGAGGATATCAATGAATGATTCAGTATTAAGATTAATTCCTGTTATTGTCTTCTTTGTAGGACTTATGGGAATCGGAGTATATGTACAGAAGAGGTCTGCCGACGCAAAGGCACAGAACTTTTCAAAAGAATATTTTATCGGTGGAAGAAGCCTGGGAGGCTTTGTGCTTGCCATGACACTGGTAGCAACTTACGGTTCTGTCAGTTCCTTCTTAAGCGGGGCAGGAAAAGCCTGGGAGACAGGATTTGGATGGGTGTATTATGCAACATCCAATGTAGTTGCAGCTTTCCTGATTCTGGGAGTACTGGGTAAGAAAATGGCTGTTGTAGGCCGCAAAACAGATTCTGTAACGGTAATTGATGTGCTAAGGGCAAGATACAAATCAAATGCATTATCCTACATCTGTGCAGTTGTTATTCTCGTATTTTTTACTACACAGATGGTGAGCCAGTTTATTGGAGGCGCACAGCTTTTTTCGGCATGTACCGGTTTTGATTATACGATCGGTTTGATAATTTTTGCGGCGGTTGTTGTTATCTATACCACGATCGGCGGATTTACAGCAGTTGCTGTTACAGATACGGCGTGTGCGATCGTGATGGTGATAGGAACGATTCTTCTTGGAATTGCAGTAATTCAAAGAGGGGGAGGACTGGATGCGATTATGGCGAATATCACTTCACAGTCTGCACAGGCAGTGGCTTCCGGAGAGGGGATTGATCTTCTGGACCCAAGAGCCAGCGGTCAGATTCCATTTCAGCTTTACCTGTCACAGTGGCTTTTGTGTGGATTTGCTACTATCGGACTCCCACAGTCACAGGTAAGATGTCTTGGGTATAAAGATACGAAATCTGTACATAAAGCAATGATCTATGGAACGGTAGTTGTAGGAATTATGATGATCGGCATTCATCTGATCGGAACATGGTCACGCGGCCTTTTCGCTACAATTGAAGGATCTACAGATACCGTTATTCCTGTTGTTATCGTAAATTACATGTTTCCGATCCTTGGCGGCGTGGCAATTATAGGACCTTTGGCGGCAGCCATGTCCACTGTATCATCCCTTTTGATTGCAGGGTCTTCTGCAATTGTAAAGGATATGTATCTGCATTATAAATCGGAGAAAAAGGAAGAACCTGATCAGAAGCTGGTAGCTAAGATTTCTTTTGCAGTTACAGCTATCATGGGCATTTTGTCAGTTGTCATTGCTATTAACCCGCCGGATCTGATCGTATGGATCAATATGTTTGCCTTTGGCGGACTGCAGACCGTATTTTTGTGGACTATGCTGTTTGGATTATTCTGGAAATCGGCCAACAAAGTGGGAGCGCTGGCAAGTGTGATCGGAGGCTTAAGTTCCTACTGTATTACTATGGCTCTGGATATTTCAGTCGGATCTTTCCACAACATTATCATTGGCCTCGGCGTTGCGTTGATCTGCTTCGTGATCGGCAATAAATTCGGAACGCCGATCGATGATAGAACCGGAAGGATTTTCTTCCCGGAGAAATATTAGACAACGTTTGGAAGGAAATGAACCATGAAAAAATTTTGCTCTTTTTTTGTCATATTGGCAGGGATTTTCTGGGGAAGTCAGGGAATATTTGTAAAAGAGCTTGGGAAAATGGCCTTGTCCTCTATGGATATTGCGGCGATACGTGTGGCAGGGACGGGGGCGGTCATTTTCCTGGTCCTTCTTCTTACAAAAAGGGAGCTGTTGAAGATAAAATTAAAGGATATCTGGGTTTTTATAGGCAGTGGGCTTTTAAGTATCATATGCTTTAACTGCTTTTACTACCAGGCGATTCAGATGACTTCCATGGCAGTTGCAGCAGTGCTTCTTTATATATCTCCGGCAGTGGTGGCAATTTTATCCTGCATTTTTCTGGGCGAGAAGATAACCATTCGTAAGATCATAGCGCTTGCCAGTGCTTTTTCAGGATGTTTCTTTGTATCGGGAATTATGGGAGGCGCTCAGACAATTACGGCGGCAGGAGTTATGTCAGGAGTGGGAGCAGGGGCGGCTTACGCCCTTTATTCCATATTCAGTGCTGCCGGATTAAAAAAGGGATATCAGCCGGTTACAATTATGGCATATACTTTTGTAATTGGCGGTATAGGAATTTTGCCTTTGTGTGATGTGGGAAAAATTCTGGGAAGCTCATCAGAACATGCTGAATGGATCATGGTGGAAGTAGCTTTTGTCGTTATCAGTGCTCTTTTGCCCTATCTGTTGTATACTATAGGTCTGCAGCATATGGAAGCGGGAAAAGCTTCCATCACAGCATCAACGGAAGCAATAGCAGCTACGGTATTCGGTATTGTTTTTCTGGGTGAAAAATTAACGGGAAATATAATACTGGGTATTGCAGCAGTGATATTTTCTATTATTATTCTTAATATAAAGTTGCCGGCAAAAGCCAGAGCAGAAAAAAACAGGATTCCCGGCTCTACGTCAGTAAATTGAAAAAAAGCCATGCAGCCTTTGGATTTACAGCTGCATGACTTTTTTTTAATCCTGTAATTCATACCAGATATCTACGGAATTTTTAATGCAGTCTTTAATTTTATCGTAACGTTTTTCCTGGATGATATTGTAAATTTTTGTATGTGCCTCGTAAGCAAATTCGCCCTTTTGATGTGTGTGTGTATGGGAAATGGAAGCGCGGAGAGAATCAATAACAAAATAGTAGATTCGGGCGGCCAGAGGATTGCAGCAGGCTTCCCCCAAAATATGATGAAATTCCATATCTTTTTTAAAAATTGTATCCGTGTCGGCATTGGCGCGGATCAGTGCTTCCAGTTCATCCAGATTCTTTTTCAGCGCTTTTCGCTGGGCGCCATTTTCATCAAAGTGGTCGATGACAAGTTCTACAATATCTGTTTCAAATATCTGTCGAAATTCATAGAGATTATTTACGTCAGGATTAGTGACGAAATATGTGAACAGAAGAGAGTCCAGCAGGTTGCTGTCCGGGGATTCGCTGACATAGGTACCGTTTCCGACACGAATGTCCACCAGGCCAAATGCCGACAAGATTTTCATAGCTTCTCGGACAGATCCGCGGCTTACACCCAGCCCTTCAGATATCTCCAGCTCGTTGGGAAGCTTATCGCCTGGAAGCAGCTTCTTGTCCATCAGCAGCTGCTTAATGCTGTTTACTACAATATCAACAGCAGATTCTCTTTTTGTTGCTTGAAATAAATTACTCATAAATTCCCTATCCTTTCAACATAGCTATCAAAGAGTATAAATCACCCAATTTATACTTTGAAACTATTATAACGAAAAAAACATAAAACGTCAAACGATTAATAGATATTTTTTAAAATCTATTGACTTTCTCCGGAAAATGTAGTATACATTAAACATCAGATGTTTAATGTTAATTAAATAAACATTAAATAATATAGTATATAATTCATCCGAACGAAATAAAAAGGAGGAACTTGTATGAATGCAGCAGAATTAAAGCAGAAAGCCGATCATCTCCGTCTGACCGCAGTAGAAATGGTTTACAAAGGGAAAGACGGCCATCCGGGACCGGCATTGTCTATTGCAGATATTGTGGCGGTATTGTTTTTTGATGAAATGAGGATTGATCCGGAAAATCCAAATTGGGAAGACCGGGACAGATTTATTTTGTCAAAGGGACATGCCTGCCCCATTTATTATGCGGCGCTTTCCGAGAGAGGATATTTTGGAGAAAAGGTAGAAGATTTTCATCTCCGTGCACTGGGAAGTAAGTTTCAGGGGCACCCGGTTATGAATAAGACAAGGGGCGTGGATATGACTTCTGGTTCTTTGGGAAATGGAATCTCCATTGGATCGGGAATGGCCATTGCAGGAAAATACCTCGGGAAAGATTACAATGTATTTGTCATCGCCGGAGATGGAGAACTTCAGGAAGGTGTATGTTGGGAAGGAATTAATTCTGCCGCCGGACACCATCTGGATAATCTGATCGTATTTGTAGATAAAAACGGCTGGCAAAGCGGAGGAAGCGTTGAGGAGACCATCGGGTCAAACAATGTCAAAGAGAGGTTCGAGGCTTTTGGATGGGATGCACAGGAAATTGACGGACATAATATCGAAGAAATTCAAAAAGCCATTAGAAATGCCAAGAATGCGGAAGGGAAACCGAGCGTTATTGTTTGTGACTGTATAAAAGGCAGAGGTGTTTCTTATATGGAAAATAATAATGCATGGCATAAGGGAGTTCCCACACAAGAACAATATGAAGAAGCAGTAAAAGAGTTAGGAGGTGCGTTGTAATGGCAGGATTTAAAGGGACAAGAGAAGCGTTTGCACAGGCGCTTTTGGATATGGCGCAGGAAAACGACAAAATTATGTTCGTGTCTCCGGACTCCCTTAAAGCGATGCGAGCAACAAAATTTGCCGAGCTTCATCCAGAACAGTATGTAGAGGTGGGAATTTCAGAACAAAATGCAGTGGATACGGCAGCAGGGCTGGCAGCAGCAGGACTTACTCCATTTGTCGGAACTTACGCCGGATTTCTCACTATGCGTGCCTGCGAACAAATGAGAACATTTGTGGCATATCCTGATTTGAATGTAAAATTTGTAGGGATTAATTCAGGGCTTCTCGGAGGAGAGAGAGAAGGAGTAACTCATCAGTTTTATGAAGATCTGGGTATTCTCTCCAATATTCCGAATTATACAATCTTCACTCCGGCAGATGCGGCACAGACTTATCATGCAGTAAAAATGGCAGCAGAAATAGACGGTCCGGTATATGTGCGCGCCGGAAGCGGCAGAGAAGCTGATATCTATGATATAGAAACGCCATTCAGTGAGGACGGTATACGGATTTTAAAAGAATATGGGAATGACACACTGTTACTCTCCAGCGGTTTTGTACTTGACCGTGTCCTGAAGGCGGCAGATATCCTCAAAGATAAAGGGATTCAGGTGACAGTCGGCGATGTCAATATTTTATATGGAAAGAATCCACAGAAGATACTGGAAGCAATTGCAAAGACCAAAAAGATTGTTACGGTAGAGGATCATAATGTCAATGGAGGTCTTGGTGCTTACATCAGTAAACTGGTTGTGGAAAATGATCCGAAATATGTAAAGAGAATGGGCCTTACTAAATTTGGTGAGTCCGGACCGGCAAAAGAACTTGCAGATGCATATGGATTTTCGCCGGAAAACATCGCAAAAACAGTAGAAGAAAATTTAAAATAGACAGAAAAGAGGTTATATACGATGGGAAAAATAGTCGTAAGTGTAATTGGAGCAGGCGGAAAAATGGGAACAAGAACAAGCAACAATCTTGCAAAAAAGCCTGATGAATTTGAATTGTTAATGGTAGAGGCATCAGAGGCCGGAATACAGAGCATTAAAGACAGAGGTTTTGAACCGACACCGGTTGAGGAAGCTTTGGAGAAGGCAGATGTTGTTGTATTTGCTGTTCCGGATACGCTGATCGGAAAGTTATCCGCAGTCTATGTCCCGCAGCTTCGTCCCGGTACGGGATTTATTATACTGGATCCGGCAGCAGCTGTAGCAAAAGAATTGACTCTCAGGGATGACTGTACATTTGGCGTTGCCCATCCATGCCATCCTTCCTATTTCCTGGATCAGGATACCTACGAGGCACGTCAGGACCGGTTCGGAGGATGCGGTGGAAAACAGGATATTGTGATGTCCAAGATACAGGGAGATGACGGTCGATTTGCACAATGCGTGGAAGTGGCAAAACAAATGTATGCACCGGTGGAACACGCCTATGTTATGACATCCGAGCAGATTGCATTTCTGGAGCCGACTCTTGTGGAACTTCTGGGGGCAACCTGCCTCTATGCCATGGCGGAGACAGTGGAAGAAGCAGTAAAAAGAGGAATCCCCAAGGAAGCGGCGGTTTCCTTCCTGACCGGACATATCTACAATCTGTCAGCAAACTTTTTAGGATATATACCGGGAAATCCTCCGGTGTCAGATGCATGTAAAGTGGCAATCGGCCTTGGAAACAGACTTGTTATGAGAGAAAACTGGAAAGAAATCTGGAAGGACGAAGTGCTCCACAAAGTCATTGCTACTATGCTGCATCCCGAAAATCCGCAGATATAGGAGGAATACAGTAAATGAAGATAGTTGTACTTGACGGTTACACTCTGAATCCGGGAGACCTGGACTGGAAAGGACTGGAGTCACTGGGAGAATGTACCGTATATGACAGGACGTCTCTTACAGATACAGAAGAAGTGATCCAAAGGATCGGAGATGCAGAAGTTGTATATACCAATAAGACTCCACTTCCTGAAAAAGTGTTTGAAGAATGTAAAAATTTGAAATTTGTAGGAGTGCTTGCTACAGGATATAATGTAGTGGATATCACTGCAGCAAGGAAAAGAAATATTCCGGTAGCTAATATACCGACTTACGGAACAGCGGCAGTAGGACAGTTCGCGATTGCGCTCCTTCTGGAAATCTGTCATCATATTGGTTATCACAGCAAGGTGGTTCATGAGGGAAAATGGGTCGCCAATCCGGACTGGTGCTTCTGGGATTATCCGCTTATTGAGCTGGATGGAAAGACAATGGGAATCATCGGTTATGGAAGGATCGGACAAGCTACAGGAAGAATCGCTCAGGCTCTTGGAATGAAGATCCTCGCTTATGATTCCTACAGAAATCCGGCACTGGAATCAGATACATGCAATTATACAGATTTAGATGAGGTACTTTCAAAATCAGATGTCATAGCGCTGCACTGTCCGCTTTTCCCGGAAACAGAGAAAATGATCAACAGATCAACCATCGCAAAAATGAAGGATGGAGTTATTATTCTCAATAATTCCCGCGGTCAGCTGATCAATGAGCAGGACCTTGCAAATGCGCTGAACAGCGGAAAGGTGGCAGCAGCAGGTCTTGATGTGGTATCTACAGAACCCATTAAAAGCGATAATCCGTTGCTGACAGCGAAAAATTGTCTGATCACACCGCACATTTCCTGGGCGCCAAAGGAATCCAGAAAAAGATTGATGGATATTGCAGTATCGAATCTGCAAGAATTTTTAAAAGGCACGCCTAAAAATATCGTAAACTAAAGTTTTTAAAAGGCACTGTTTTATAAGTATATCAACCAAAAAAGAAGGGCGGTCCCGATAAGGGGCCGCCCGAAAGCGAGGGGGAGAAAGTTTATCCTTCAATTGCAATATAGCTCTTATTTTCTACTGC
>NZ_JAYAZJ010000048.1:0-20230 GCF_037273965.1 Claveliimonas sp.
CCGGCGGCGGTTCCGGTGATTCCGGCAATACCGGCGGCGGTTCCGGTGATTCCGGTAATACCGAAGGACAATAAAGTAATTAAAAGAAAAAGCGGATTATAAAAAATCAAAGGGACAGAAAGAAATTTCTTGTCCCTTTGATTTTTTATTAACCTATACGCTGTATTCAGATACTCCACTTTTGGCTTAGCATCTGTAGTTTTACCATATGAGGATAAATTTCCCCTTTCTCCATAAGTATGCCAGGCGTTCCCTGTTCCGCCACCTTGCCGCCGGAAAGCACAACAACCTTGTCTGCCCCGCTTACTGTGCGCATGCGATGTGCAATTACAAGCACTGTTTTATCTTTTATTAATCTCGACAAAGCGGACTGTATCAAAGTTTCATTTTCCACATCGAGACTTGCAGTGGCCTCATCCAATAAAATGACAGGTGCATTTTTCAGGAAAGCCCGGGCTATGGAAATCCGCTGCCTTTCGCCGCCGGACAACTCGCATCCGTTTTCTCCGATCATACTATTATAACCATCCGGAAGCTTCCCGGCAAATTCCTCACAGTTTGCCATTTGTGCAGCTGCAAGCACTTCTTCGTCTGTTGCATCTTTTCTTCCTATCCTGATATTTTCCATAATAGTATTATTAAACAACGTAACATCCTGGAATACAATAGAGTACAGCGACAGTAAAGCTTCCGGATCTATTTCCGATATGTCCATCCCTCCGACCGTAATTTTCCCTTTGCTGACATCCCAGAACCGCGCTGCAAGCCGGGAGACTGTGGTCTTTCCTCCACCTGACGGACCTACCAGAGCAGTCACTTCTCCCTGCTTCGCAGTAAACGATACATCTTCCAGAACGGTTTCTCCCATGTTGTAAGCAAATCCCACATGATCGAATACAATATCATATCCTTTATTTGTCAGACTGCTGCTGCCCCCTTGAACCGGATGATCAAGAATTTCATTCATCCGGTTAATATTCGTCCTTGTAGAGATAACGGCCGCCAGATTTTGCAGTGCCCCTTCCAGAGGAGCATACAGCCTGGAGGCAACAAGCAGAAACATAAAGAACAGTGGAATATCAATCTCACCGCGAATCAGAAGCACTGATCCTGTGAGAGCGACTGTGGCAATACCGAACTTTAAAATTAATGTGGCTGAAACAACAAACAAAGCAGTTCCAAGTTCTGTAATAATATGTCTTTTTTCCACATCGTCGATTTTCTTATACAGACCTTTCAAATACCTTTTTTCCGCGTTATTTGCCTTTAAGTCCTGTAATGTTTCGATGCACTCCTGCACTCCCTTTTCAAGAGCTACATTGGCAGTTACTGACTTTCTGTTGAAATATTCCTGGATCCTCGCTGAAAAAAGTGTGATCGCAAAGGCAACCGGCAAAACCCAAACTGCTGCCAAAGCCATCCGCCAGTCATAGGCAAAAAGGCACAGCGAAATAAATGTTGTAGAAATAATCGATCCTGCCAGAGCGGGAACATAATGTGAAAATGCCGTTTCAAGAGTGGCACAGTCTCCCATAATAGAATTCGTCAGATCTGCAAGATCCTTTTTCCCGAAAAAGGACAGCGGAATTTTCCGAAGCTTTTCTGCCAGAGTAACGCGCCTGACTCCGCTTTCCACATAAGTTGCCAGGTAAGTCGCATTATATTGAAACCAGGCAGCAATAAATATAACTGCAAGGCAAATCACAATACCTATCCCATAAAAAGCTGTGCGTTGTCCATTTACTCCTCCATTCATCATATCAATAACCAGAAAATACAGGAGTCCGACAGGCAGCATGAAGGAGATATCCTGTACCACGCATGCAAGGCACCCTTTTATCAAATCCACAGCTCCCTGTCTTGATAATGCAAATCGTTTCTGTAATATCCGAATCATAGACTTACCTCCTTTGCAATTTTCCACTTCGCCGCTTCCGAATAATTTTTCCACATATGAGTAAATATTCCATTTTGCGCGATCAATTCTTCATGCGTGCCACTCTCAGCAATTTTCCCATCCCTCAGTACATAAATGCAGTCTGCATCGGTAATAGAAGAGAGTCTGTGTGCGATCATTATTACTGTTTTTCCTTTTGAGAGAACCGATAATGCCTGCCCTACCCGTACTTCATTATCTGGGTCCGCAAATGCAGTGGCCTCATCCAGGATCAGAATAGGTGCATTCTTTAAAATAGCCCTCGCAATTGCAATTCTCTGCTGCTCGCCACCTGACAGATATACACCGTTTGTACCGACAACAGTATCTATTCCATCCGGCAGTTTTTCAATAATATCCATGCACTGTGCCGCATCCAGAGCCTGCATAACTTCCTCTCGCGATGCGTTGGGTTTTCCCATACGTACATTCTCCAGAATAGAGTCCTTGATCAAGCGGCTGTTCTGAAATACAAAAGATATTTTATTCATAAGTACTTCTTTCGGAATATCTCGTATATCGACATTCCCTATCAAGATCCGTCCCTTCTGCGGATCAAAAAATCTTGTCACAATATTGGCAAGAGTTGTCTTTCCACCTCCTGATGGACCTACCAAAGCTGCCTTCTGTCCCTGCCCGATGGAAAGAGAGATATGATCCAATGCATTTTTCTTTCCATCATAGCTGTAGCTTACTTCTTCCAATGTAATAGAATAGTTAAAGGGTTCCTGCACTTTTCTGCATTCCGGCAGAGGTTTTTCCTTCAGCACCTCATCAATTCTGTTTATCGCGTCATTTACGATCATCGCATCCTCGCTCATAAACATAATTTTTGTCAATGTCGTTCCAATTACCGGAGTAATAATGATATAAAAAATAAGGTTTAAAAGCAGTGTATCCGTTACTCCCTCTCTTGCAAAAATAATTCCCCCGGCGATCAGAAAAGCAAATACTCCATTGATAGCAGTCGTATAAAACATCATAGGAAGCCGCAAAGCCTTTGTGTATGCGATAACCCACTTTTCATAATTGTCAATAGTTCCTTTGAATCGTTTAAACGAAAAAATTGTCTGTCCGAACGTTTTTACTACCGGTATTCCCCGCACATATTCAACAGCCTCATTAGACATATCTGAAAGTGCATTTTGATATTCTTCCATTTTCTGCTCCATATTTTTTCCGGTCATTTTCATCATGATCAAAAAGCCAAGAACAACCGGTATCAGGCTTAAGAGTCCCAGTCTCCAATCAAAGACAACAAGCAGAAAAAGCAGTCCTGCAGGTGTTGCAACGGCGCCGGCCTTATCAGGAAGTCTGTGTGCAAGATAGTTTTCAGTTGCACTGCTGGATGTATTCACAATCCTCCTAAGCTTCCCGCTTCCGTATTTTTCCGTCACACCAAGAGGAAGTGCGGTGATATGGCGCATCAGTTCTTTCCGGATATTGGATGCAACCCTAAATGCACTGATATGCGAACACATCAGAGCCGCTATATAGACAATAACAGATATCACCGCGAATCCTACTGCCTGCCAGCCATAATGAGTAATACTGTATGCCCGTGAAAAGTCGGGAGACACTTCCAGTATGTCGTGGATGATACGCCATATGTACCAGAAAGGTACAAGTGCCAGAAGCGCACTTATAACTGATAATATCCAGGAAAGATAGGTCAGTATCTTATGTCTTCCGGCATAGCTCATCAATCTTGATAAATTAGACTGTTTTTTCATGAAAAACCCTCCTTGAAAATATTTTTATGATATGAGAATAAATTTATTATTCTCTAATATCTCCAGTTGGTTAGTTATTTCGTATTTTAGTTAGTTTATGCTAACTAATGTATCAAATATAATGGAAAGCTCTCGCCTTCCACTATTCAAAACTACAGACTCAAATTACCTGCTGTCCCATAATTTTCATCCATCCGGCAGTATAGAAATCTCTCATTTCTTTTAAATAATGCTCTGCCTCTTCAAGCGGCATTTCATGTATGATCAATTCAAAAAATGTATTGAACATCCCTGTAATCAATATATGTTCCAATCTTTCATCAATAGGAGGCGACGGTCTTCCTAATTTTTTAAGCACTTCCATATAGTCGCGAGTTCCTTTTGTTTCGATTTCTACCATTTTATCGATAAGTTTTGAAAAACGCGTCCCCTCTGAATGGCAGAGAATCAGTTTAAATTCATCCAGATATTTATAAGCATATATAAGCATATCGTGCATACATCCGCCGGAAACTGTACTAAGATTTTCCGGCTGTTTTTCCTCCGGTAAATCTGCAAATTCCTTCTGAGCATTGCAGAAACAATTCATAAAATAATCATATTGTTCTTCGACCAATGACGCAAACAGCTCCTCTTTACTTCCATAGTACCCATAAAGTGCACCTGTCGTAACACCTGCTGCTCTGGCAATATTCCGCAAAGAAGCAGATCGGAAACCTTTTTCAAGAAATTCCTGCCTGGCAGCTCTTTGTATTAAATTTAAAGTTGTCTTCTCATTCTCACTCATAATTCTCTCCGGATATAACATTGTTATATATCACTGTTATATTTTACAGATAAAAAAGAGAAATGTCAATAGCTGATTGAACATTTCTCTTTGAAACGCCGGTCCATTACTCTATGATCAGTCTGGCCGCACCGCATATCCCTGCATCATTTCCAAGAGTTGCAAGAACAAACTTCGTGTCCTGATTTGCAAAAAATGCACTCTCCCGGAAAGGTTTCTCAATGAATGGGAGGAGAACCGGTCCGGCTTTTGATACTCCGCCTCCAATTACAATGACAGCCGGATCTGTAATTACTGCAAGATTAGCCAGCGCACATCCCAGGTATCTTCCAAATTTCTCTGCGATCTCAACTGCCACCTTGTCTCCCTCTTTCACAGCGTCAAAAACCGTCTTTGCACTGATGCTCTTTGATGAGAGTAAGGTCTGTCCATCATAATGTTCCAGATATTTTCCTGCAAGACGTGCAATACCTGTAGCAGAGGCATATTGTTCCAGACAGCCTTTTTTACCGCATCCGCACCTTTCTGTCTCCTCACTGTTGACACAGAGATGACCGATCTCGCCTCCTGCACCGTTTGCTCCCACAATGACTTTTCCATGGGTGATAACTCCTCCTCCGACACCGGTTCCAAGAGTCACCATGATCATATCACTGCAGCCTTTTCCGGCTCCAAGCCACATCTCTCCCAAAGCTGCCACATTTGCATCGTTTCCGATCTCAGCACGGATACCCCCAAGAAGTTCCTCGATTTCCCTCTTCACTTCCTTATATCCCCAGCCGATATTAGCGCTGTCCTTGATGATTCCCTGCTCATTTACCGGTGCTGGAACTCCGACGCCGACTCCTTCCACATCCTCTTTCCTGATTCCTCTTTCCTCCATTTTACCGAAAATGGCATCTACGATATCAGGAAGGACGGCCTCTCCTTCATTTTCTGTGCGGGTCTTGATCTCCCATTTATCAAACAATTCTCCTTCTGTGGAAAACAATCCCATTTTAACAGTTGTTCCCCCAACATCCACTCCAAAACAATACTTCTTCATTCCATCTGCTCCTGTCTATTTTTTCGCTAAATTTCTCTGCACACGCTTATAAAGCTCCTGCGCCGCATTATATCCCATTTGCTTCTGTCTGTGGTTAATCGCTGCCGTCTCTACAATGATCGCCAGATTTCTTCCCGGACGGATCGGTATCTGATGGCATACGACTTTGTTTCCAAGGAAGGACGTATACTCTTCTTCCATTCCAAGCCTGTCGTAATCCGTTTCTTTGTTCCAGTCCTCAAGAGTAATGACCAGATCTATATTCTGTGTCTCTCTGACGCTCTGCACACCATACAATGTCTTTACATCTACGATGCCGATTCCTCTAAGCTCAATAAAGTTTCTCGTAATATCAGGCGCCGAACCTACCAGAGTGTCGTCACTTACTTTGCGGATCTCCACCACATCATCACTGACAAGCCGGTGTCCCCTTTTTACCAGTTCCAAAGCGGATTCACTCTTTCCGATCCCGCTCTCTCCCATGATCAGTACACCGACACCATAAACATCCACAAGGACTCCATGGATAGAAATACATGGCGCCAGCTGTACATTCAGCCATCGAATGATCTCAGCCGTAAAAGCAGAAGTCTGTATTTCTGTGGAAAAAACCGGTATCTGCATTTCATTCGCTTTTTCCAGAAGTTCCGGATCCGGTTTCAATGCACGGCAAAAAATAATACACGGAATCTTGTAAGAGAAAAGTGTGTCATATACTTTCGTTTTTGCCTCCTTTTCCATCTGTTCCAGAAATGTATGTTCTACATATCCGATAATCTGTACCCTCTCCGCAGCAAAATGTTCAAAAAACCCTGCCAGCTGCAATGCCGGACGATTGATGTCCGGAACAACTACATATTTATCTGTCAGATCCACATCCGGAGTCAGATTTTTCAGATTCATTTTTTCTACAATCCTCTGCATCTCAACTTTAGACATAATCTATCTCCTTTACTACTTTTTATAGTGCTTAGTATAACACATCAGTGAAAAAACTGATACACCTCTTCTGCGGATTTTTCATTCATACTGGGCAGCCTTTTCAAATCTTCTACCGTTGCCGCCCGTATCTCATCCAGACTGGCAAAATGCTTCATAAGATCCTTTCTCCTCGCAGGCCCTACTCCGGGGATATCATCCAGCACAGAGTGTACCTGCTCCTTACTTCTTAGCTTGCGGTGAAATTCAATCGCAAATCTGTGGGCCTCATCCTGAATCCTGGTAATCAGCTTGAACCCCTCTGAATTTCTGTCAATGGGAATTTCTTTGTTGTTAAAATACAAGCCCCTTGTCCGATGATTATCGTCCTTTACCATGCCGCACACCGGAATGGTAAGATGCAGGTTATCAAGAACCTGAAGCGCAATATTGACCTGCCCTTTCCCTCCATCCATGAGAATAAGATCCGGGAAAGCCGTAAAACTTCCTCCTTCCCCGCCTTCCTTCTTTTCTTCCAATCCATGACGAAAACGGCGTGTCAGCACTTCTTCCATGCTGGCATAATCGTCTGGTCCCTGCACGCTCTTAATCTTAAATTTACGGTAATCATTCTTCTTCGGCCTGCCTTTTTCATAGACAACCATGGATCCCACGGAAGCAAAGCCACTGATATTGGAAATGTCATAAGCTTCCATGCGCACGATATTTTCCAGTCCGAGGAGTTTCGCAATTTCTTTGACCGCTCCGATCGTTCTTCCCTCTTCTCTTTTCAGCCTCTCCCGGTCTGTCTGGAGAACAAGCTGCGCATTCCTTGCAGCCAGCTCCACCAGCTTCTCTTTTGTACCCTTCTTAGGGACCTTGATCTGTACCTTATGCCCTCTTTTCTGTGAAAGCCATTCTTCCAGAACTTCCGTATCCTCTATTTCCTGCGGCAGCATGAGTTCAGAAGGAATATAGGGAGTGCCTGCGTAAAACTGCTTGATAAAACTGGATAGAATCTCTCCCGGAAGCTCTCCTTCCATAATCTTCAAATAAAAGTGATCTCTGCCGATCAGCCTTCCACCTCGTATAAAGAACACCTGGACAACCGCATCGCTCTGATCTGCTGCCATTGCCATGATATCTCTGTCGTTTCCGGCAGTGTCTGTTATTTTCTGTTTCTGTGAAATTTTCTTTACACTTCCTAACAATTCACGGTATTCAATGGCTTTCTCAAATTCCATATTTTCTGAAGCCCGCATCATTTTCTGCTCCAGCTCCTTCAAAATACTGTCAAAATTTCCATTCAGAAACCGCAGTACTTCATCAATGGAACGCCGATAGTCCTCCTGAGATACATACCCCTGACATGGAGCGTCGCACTGATGGATATGATAATTCAGACAGGGGCGCTCTTTCCCTGTATCTCTGGGAAGTCTTCTGTTGCAGCTCCTTACCTTATAAATCTTCCGGATCAGCTCAATAGTATCTTTGACCGCTCCCGCACTTGTATATGGGCCGAAATATTTTGCCTTATCTTTTGCCATACGCCGGGCCATCATAATGCGGGGAAAAGGCTCGTCTACCGTCACTTTAATAAAAGGGTAGGTCTTGTCATCCATGAGCATAGTATTATATTTCGGGCGATACTCCTTGATCAGATTACACTCCAGCACCAACGCTTCCAGCTCTGAATCTGTCACAATATACTCAAATCTTGTGATGTGGGTCACCATCTGGTCTATCTTAACCCCTTTGCTGCGGCTTGTCTGGAAATACTGGCGTACCCGGTTTTTCAGACTGATTGCTTTCCCGACATAAATAATCTCATCCTTCTCGTCATGCATCAGATAGACGCCCGGTTTGCCCGGAAGCTTTTTCAATTCTTCCTGTATATCGAACACGGTTTCCTTCCTCCTTTTCGGAAACAGACATTGTAAAACCCCTGTGCGGTATCCCGTTTTCTTCTCATACCATACCTCACAGGGGCGCTTGCATTTCTCTTACTGTTCTGTTTCTTCTTTAGCTTCTTCGCCAACCGCTTCAGCTTCAGCTGCTGTTGTCTCTGCTGCCTTTATTTCATTTTCCGTGTCAGCGTTCTCTTCCGGCACTGCATCTGCCGGCAGATCAGTACTTTTCTTTTCTGTGTCAGTTTCCGGCGCCGTAAGCTTGAGAGCAACTCTTTGCTCCGGAGCTTTCTTTTCCTCCGGATCAATACCTTCTACTTCATAGAAGATCTTCATAAATTCTTTTCCTGTAATCGTCTCCTTTTCGATCAGGAATGCTGCGATCTTATCCAAGGCTTCTCTATGTTCACTGAGAAGTCGTTTTGCTTCCTCATAAGATGACTTCAGCATGACCATAACTTCCTTGTCAATTTCGGAAGCCGTCTCCTGTCCGCAGTTCATGACCGGTCTGCCGTCCAGGTAACGGTTTTGAATAGATTCCAAGCCGATCAGACCGAATTTACTGCTCATTCCGTACTGCGTGATCATAGCTCTTGCAATACTGGTAGCCTTTTCAATATCATTAGAGGCTCCGGTAGTTACTGTATCAAAAACAATCTCCTCCGCTGCACGGCCCGCCAGCATTCCCACCAGCATTGCCTCCAGTTCTTTCTTTGTATTAAGGAATTTTTCTTCTTCGGGAGTCTGCATTACATATCCCAGCGCTCCCATTGTTCTTGGAACAATGGTGATCTTCTGAACCGGTTCGGCATCCTTTTGAAGCGCGCTTACCAACGCGTGGCCAACTTCGTGATAAGAAACGATCCTTCGCTCTTCCTGGCTCATGATCCGGTCTTTTTTCTCCTTACCCACAAGCACCACTTCCACCGCCTCAAAAAGGTCGCTCTGCGATACAGCGTTTCTTCCATGCTTTACGGCATTGATGGCAGCCTCGTTGATCATATTTGCAAGATCAGATCCGACTGCACCTGATGTAGCAAGGGCAATTGCTTCCAGATCTACTGTTTCATCCATTCTGACGTCCTTGGAATGTACCTTCAGGACGTCGATCCTTCCCTTCAGATCCGGTCTTTCTACAATGATACGGCGGTCAAACCGTCCCGGACGAAGCAGAGCCGGATCCAGTATTTCCGGACGGTTCGTCGCTGCAAGAAGAAGGAGTCCTTTATTTGTATCAAATCCATCCATCTCTGCCAGAAGCTGATTCAGAGTCTGTTCACGCTCATCATTTCCTCCCAGTTGATTATCACGGCTCTTTCCGATCGCATCGATCTCATCAATAAAGATGATGCAGGGAGCCATCTGCTGCGCCTGTTTAAAGAGATCACGCACTCTGGATGCTCCGACACCCACATACATTTCCACAAAGGCAGAACCGGAAAGAGAAAAAAAAGGTACCTTTGCTTCTCCCGCAACCGCCTTGGCCAGAAGAGTTTTTCCTGTTCCCGGCGGGCCTACGAGAAGAGCTCCCTTTGGCAGTTTTGCCCCGACACCGGTATATCTTCCCGGATTGTGCAGGAAATCCACGACCTCCTGCAGTGATTCCTTTGCTTCATCCTGACCGGCAACATCCTGAAAGGTTACGCCTGTTTCTTTTTCTACATACATTTTGGCGTTGCTCTTTCCAATGCCCATCATTCCACCGCCTTTAGACATTTTCCGCGTAAACCACACGAACAGGCCCACAAGGCAGGCAATCGGCACGAATGTAAAGATCAGATTCAAAATCACTGCTGAAGTGGTGTCCGGAATCTCCTGCGATACTTCAACTCCTGCATCCAAAAGTCTGTCTATCAGCTTATCGTCATTGACAGTCCCTGTATAATACTGCTGCTGTGTCGGACTGTCCGTATCTTTTTTGGCTGTGATAGTGATCTGACTGCTTCCTATTTCAACCTTCTCGATCTTTCCGTCGTCTACCATCTGCAGAAATCTGTTATAGGAAATTTCTTCTGCATTTCCCATGCCCTGCAGCTGGAACAAAACCAGTACCACGATGGAAGTGATCAGGGTCACTAAAAGAATAAAAGAAATGCCCTGCCGGTTATTTCGGCCCGGGTCCTGATTATTATTTCTGTTCTGATTATTCTGGTTATCCATATTTGTCCTCCTGTACTTCTCTTATTATAAGTATCCATACTTTTAAAATCAATAAAAACATTATGAAAAGATTGTAAACTCGCACTTCCCTGTAGTATACTTGTGAGGAAAATATTTTCTCCGCCCAAGTAGTGCGGAGCAGTAAAAGGGGATACACAAATGAAAATTGGATTTGACAATGATAAGTACTTGAAAATGCAGTCTTCCCACATTCGGGACCGGATCGCACAGTTTGACAACAAGCTGTATCTGGAGTTTGGCGGCAAACTGTTTGATGATTATCACGCTTCCCGGGTACTTCCCGGCTTCCAGCCTGACAGCAAACTCCGTCTTTTAAAGCAGCTGGCAGACCAGGCGGAAATCGTGATCGTCATAAGCGCGGGAGATATCGAAAGCAACAAAGTCCGTGGAGATCTTGGCATAACCTATGATTCTGATGTTCTCCGGCTTCGGAAAGAATTTATGCATGCCGGCCTTTATGTGGGCAGCGTTGTCATCACACAGTACTGTGGACAAAGCAGCGCTGATCTTTTCAAAGCCCGCCTGGAACGCCTTGGCATCCGGGTCTATCTTCATTATGTTATACCTGGTTATCCGGGAAATGTCCCGTTCATTGTCAGTGATGAAGGATACGGCAAGAATGATTACATTGAGACAGAACGTCCTCTCGTTGTAGTGACAGCGCCGGGCCCCGGCAGCGGAAAAATGGCCACCTGTCTTTCTCAGCTTTATCATGAACATAAGAGAGGAATCCACGCCGGATATGCCAAGTTTGAGACTTTCCCTATCTGGAACATTCCGTTAAAGCACCCGGTCAACCTTGCTTATGAGGCTGCCACAGCTGATCTGAACGATGTAAATATGATCGATCCTTTCCATCTGGAAGCATATGGAGAAACAACGGTAAACTACAACCGGGACATTGAAATTTTCCCTGTTTTAAGCGCCATCTTTGAGCGGATTTATGGAAAAAATCCATATAAGTCCCCTACAGATATGGGCGTCAACATGGCGGGAAATTGTATCTGTGATGACGAGGTATGCCGACAGGCTTCTCTTCAGGAAATCATCAGACGATACTATGATACAATGGACCGCTTTATCATGGGATCCTGCTCTCAGGATGAAGTCCGTAAGATCGAAATGCTGATGAGCCAGACCGGCATCACGGTCCATGACCGTCCGGTAGTGGATGCCGCTCTCGAGCGCGCCGAAGCCACCAATGCGCCTGCCGCTGCCCTGGAACTTCCTGACGGGCATATCGTAACCGGCAAGACAAGCAGTCTTCTCGGTGCATCCGCTGCTCTTCTTCTGAATGCTCTGAAAGAACTGGCCGGCATTGACCATGACTGCCATGTCATCTCGCCTTCTGCCATTGAGCCGATCCAGAAGCTGAAGGTTGATTATCTTGGAAGCCAGAATCCCCGGCTGCACACAGATGAGGTTCTGATCGCCCTGTCCATCAGTGCGGCAACAGATAGGCAGGCACAAAAAGCTCTGGAGCAGCTTCCAAAATTAAAAGGATGCCAGGCTCACACCTCGGTCATGCTGAGCGCAGTTGACATTAATCAGTTTAAAAAATTAGCCATTCAGGCAACTTTTGAGCCAAAATATGAAAAAAAAGCTGTATTTTCTGACGAAAAAGCTGTATAATATATTTTTTAAAGTAGTTTGGTTTCAAAAGGAGGATACTATGGCAGTAAAATACGTATTTGTTACAGGCGGTGTTGTTTCAGGACTGGGAAAAGGCATAACAGCTGCTTCTCTTGGAAGACTGCTGAAAGCCAGAGGATATACGGTGACAATGCAGAAATTCGATCCCTATATCAATATCGATCCGGGTACCATGAATCCTGTACAGCATGGAGAAGTGTTTGTCACAGACGACGGCGCCGAAACGGATTTGGATCTCGGACACTATGAACGTTTCATTGACGAAAGTCTTACCAAAAATTCCAATGTCACAACCGGAAAGATCTACTGGTCCGTACTCCACAAGGAGCGCCGCGGGGATTTCGGCGGAGGAACCGTTCAGGTTATCCCTCATATCACCAATGAGATCAAGAGCCGTTTCTATCGTAATCCTGCAGCAAAAAATACGGAAATTGCCATAATTGAAGTGGGAGGCACTGTCGGCGATATTGAAAGCCAGCCCTTCCTGGAAGCTATTCGGCAGTTTCAGCACGAAAGGGGCAGGGAAAATGTCATTTTGATCCATGTTACATTGATCCCCTACCTGCGGGCTTCCCAGGAAATGAAAACAAAACCTACCCAGGCAAGCGTCAAGGATCTTCAGGGTATGGGAATCTGGCCGGATATCATTGTCTGCCGTTCCGAATACCCTCTGGATCAATCCATCAGGGACAAGATCGCTTTGTTCTGTAATGTCCCTGCAGAGCATGTTCTTCAAAATTTGGATGTGGAATATCTGTACGAAGCGCCTCTTGCAATGGAAAAAGAGCATCTTGCCGAGGTTGTCTGCGAATGTCTCCATCTGGACTGTCCGCAGCCGGATCTGAAAGACTGGCGTGAAATGGTGGACTACCTGAAAAGCCCCAACACCGATGTTACAGTGGCTCTGGTAGGCAAATATATCCAGCTCCACGATGCATACATCAGTGTGGTGGAAGCTTTGAAACACGGCGGCATTTTTGCCCGCGCCACCGTCAACATCAAATGGATCGACTCTGAAACAGTGACAGATGACAATGCAGACGAGCTGTTTGGAGATGTCAGCGGCATTCTTGTACCGGGAGGATTTGGCAGCCGCGGGATCGACGGGAAGATTGCCGCCATCCGCTATGCAAGAACCCATCAGGTTCCGTTCCTTGGTCTCTGCCTTGGCATGCAGCTTGCTATCGTTGAATTTGCGCGGGATGTTGTCGGTTTCCACGATGCCCACAGTGCTGAACTGGATCCCGATACCACCCATCCTGTCATCCATATCATGCCTGACCAGGTAGGTGTGGAAGATATTGGAGGAACTCTCCGCCTCGGCGCATATCCCTGTATCCTGGATAAAACTTCCAAGGCATACAGACTTTATCAGAGTGAAGAAATAAAAGAGCGGCACCGGCACCGCTACGAAGTCAACAACGACTACCGGGAGGATCTCACCAGTCATGGCATGAAGCTCTCCGGCCTCTCCCCTGACGGACGGATCGTAGAGATGGTAGAGATTCCGGAACATCCCTGGTTCATCGCAACACAGGCCCATCCTGAACTGAAATCCCGTCCCAACCGTCCGCATCCTCTTTTCCGCGGATTTGTAGAGGCAGCTTTGGCATATCAGAACAGCCGCAAAGATAACGAAAGATAAACTTCCCTGGAAGAATAATCGAAAGAGGGCGTCCCCAGGCTATGGATTTTAACTTCATAGTTTTGGGACACCCTCTTTTTGCCATTTACAATAAGCTGCCTTTTCTATCCGGATACTCTCTTCTCCAAACACTCTCTTCAGAACAAAAATTCACTCATTACATAATTGCTGATGTCAATCCCCCGCTCTGTCAGCCTCCAGTTGTCACCTGCCTGTTCCATGAGTCCTTCCTCTTTCATCTTCTGCAGGATCAGGCCGTAAACTTCCTGCATTTCTTTCCGGAAAACATTCCGGAAATCTGTTTCGGACACTCCTTCCATTTTACGAAGTCCCAGAAACATAAATTCTTCCATTTCCTCTTTTTCTGTCAATATTTCCGGCTCCTCCCCTTCCCTCCACCTTTTATTTCCGATCAAAGAGGAGGCTCCTGTACCTATGCCAAGGTACTGTGTCCTGTTCCAGTATCCCAGATTATGTCTGCATGCAAATCCGCTCCTGGCATAGTTGGATATTTCATAACGGATATATCCGTATTCCTCCAAAACCTCCTTCGTCCTTACATACATTTCCCTTTCTTCCTCCTCTGCAGGAAGTTCCTCGGCATGTTTTCCTTCTCCGTATCGCTCATAAAAAGGCGTTCCCTCTTCGATGATAAGACTGTATGCTGATATATGTTCCGGAGGCGGCACAAGCTCTGCCACTGTCCGCAGAGTTTTTTCGTAGCTTTCCGGAGTCTGGAACGGAATGGCTGACATTAAGTCCACATTAATATTGGAAAATCCGCAGTCTCTTGCCATCTGATAGCTATGAACAAACATTTCATAGGTATGGATCCTTCCGAGACATTTCAGCTCCTGATCGTTGGCTGACTGAAGACCGATACTGAGCCGGTTAATGCCCGCTTCCCTGTATGCCTTTAACTTTTCTTCCGAGACAGTTCCCGGATTCATTTCCACTGTAATCTCCGCCATATCATCCACCCGGAACGTTTCTCTTATGTCTCTGAAAATATATCCCATCTGCTCTCCTGTAAGAAGAGAAGGAGTACCTCCTCCCACAAATATACTGCTCACATGCCAGTCTTTTGCAAATTCTTTGCAGGATCGTATCCTGCTGCAGAGGCTTTCCACGTATCTTTCCCGTTCCTCTTCATCTGCCGGAGCCGACAAAAAATCACAGTACCTGCATTTGCTGACACAGAATGGTATATGAATATATAATTCCAGTTCTTTCGCCATATTTTTATTTCTCTCCTCTCCATTTCCTTCAAAAGAATCTAATAGCTTTTCAAAAGGATATGGTGATTCTAATTAAGGACGGGGATTAAAAAATCCCCGCCCTCCATTAACGGTCGTCCAGCTTCAGCACACTCATAAAAGCCTTCTGTGGTATTTCTACATTTCCCACCTGGCGCATCCGCTTCTTTCCTTCTTTCTGTTTTTCCAGCAGCTTTCTCTTTCGGCTGATGTCACCGCCGTAACATTTTGCAAGCACATCTTTCCTCATGGCTTTCACTGTTTCTCTTGCAATAATCTTGCTTCCGATCGCTGCCTGGATCGGAATCTCGAAGAGCTGCCTTGGTATCTCTTCCTTCAGCTTCTCGCACATCTTTCTGCCCCGCTCATAAGCTGTTCCTGCATGTACGATAAAGGAAAGGGCATCTACTTCTTCCTTATTGATCAGAATATCCAGTTTCACCAGTTCTGACTGCTGGTATCCCATCATCTCGTAATCAAAGGACGCGTATCCCCGTGAACGGGATTTAAGCGCATCAAAGAAATCATAAATGATTTCATTCAGCGGCAGGTGATAGTGGAGTACTGCTCTTGTCTCTTCCATATACTCCATCCCCTGATAAATTCCTCTTCTCTCCTGGCAAAGTTCCATGATGGAGCCGATATATTCGGATGTTACCATGATCTCCGCCTTTACCATAGGTTCTTCCATGTAGTCAATTTCCGACGGATCCGGAAGATTGGAAGGGTTTGTCAGCTCTATCACTTCTCCGTTTGTTTTATGCACCTTGTAAACAACTCCCGGCGCTGTTGTCACCAGATCCAGATTGTATTCTCTTTCCAGTCTTTCCTGTATGATCTCCAAATGCAGAAGTCCTAAAAATCCGCACCGGAATCCAAACCCAAGAGCCACCGACGTCTCCGGTTCAAACTGCAAAGCTGCATCATTTAACTGGAGCTTTTCCAGAGCATCCCTAAGATCCGGATATTTCGCCCCGTCTGCCGGATACATACCACAGTAAACCATAGGATTTACCTTTTTATACCCCGGAAGCGGTTCACTGCAGGGGTGATCTGCATTGGTAACTGTATCACCTACCCTGGTATCTTTCACATTCTTCAGGCTGGCTGTAAAATAACCTACCATTCCTGCTGCCAGCTCATCGCACGGAATAAACTGCCCTGCTCCGAAATATCCCACCTCAACAACTTCCGCCTCTGCTTTGGTTGCCATCATGCGGATCGTTGTTCCTTTCCGGATGGTTCCTTCCTTAATTCTGCAAAAGACAATAACTCCCCTGTAGGAATCATAGACTGAATCAAAGATAAGGGCCTGCAAAGGTGCGGACGGATCCCCTTTGGGCGCCGGAATCTTCTGTACGATCTGTTCCAGCACTTCGTCCACATTAAGGCCTGTCTTTGCAGAGATCAGCGGAGCATCCTCCGCTTCAATACCGATGACATCTTCAATTTCTTCTATTACTCTCTCCGGTTCCGCACTTGGAAGATCCACCTTGTTGATAACCGGCATCACATCCAGATCATGGTCCAATGCAAGATACACATTTGCCAGAGTCTGGGCCTCTACTCCCTGTGCTGCGTCCACCACAAGAATTGCACCGTCACAGGCTGCCAGACTGCGGGATACCTCATAGTTAAAATCCACATGTCCCGGTGTATCGATCAGATTAAAAATGTATTCTTCTCCGTCCTTTGCCTTGTATACCGTACGGACCGCCTGGGCCTTGATCGTAATTCCACGCTCTCTTTCCAGCTCCATGTTGTCCAGAACCTGAGACTGCATCTCACGGCTTGTCAGAAGTCCGGTCATCTCGATAATACGGTCGGCAAGTGTAGATTTTCCGTGATCAATGTGTGCAATAATACAAAAATTACGTATTTTGCTCTGCTCAATTCCTTCCACTTCTATCGTTCCTTCCATTACAAATTCTTTTTTCAAATTCATCTGATTTTATGAATGTTCCATCTCATATGCGGGCTGATTCTCCCGCACAGGCTATCATATCACGATACCGCCTCTTTTGGCAATCCTCTTTCCTAATCCTTCATACTGTACTTGACAATAAAAAGCTCCACACACATCGTATCTGCCAGACGGCCTGTCTTGACTGCTTCCTCCATTTCGGCGGCATCCTCCATGATTCCTCTTAAATCTCTTCCGGAAAAGCTTTTACACTGGCTCATATATTTTCCCGCCACATAGGGGTGAAGTCCGGTTACTTCCGCAACTTTAGGTCTTGCATAGCCCCGTGATACCAAAAGCTTAACCTCCATAAGAAGACGGAACTGCCGGGTCAAAAGTGCCAGGATTTTCATAGGAGGTATCTTTAAGGCCAGCAGATCATAATAATAATCCAGCGCTTTCTTTTGCTGTTTCATAGCGACCGCCTCTACCATATCAAAAATATGGTCTGTGATCTGTGTCGTGCAGACTGCGTCCACATCTTCCACAGTAATTTCTTCCTTAAAAGCAGTATAAGAAAACAGCTTCTCCAGCTCTTTTTCCAGATTCTCCATATCTGTTCCCACCTTAGAGAGCAGATGTCTTGCTGTGGATTCCTGGATTTTCTTCTTCTCCCTTTTCACCGCGCCTGCGATCCAAAGAAGAAGTGTTTTCTCATCCTGGTATCCCAGTTCTGTAATACGTCCTTTTTCTTTGACCGTCTTGTACATTTTTCCCCGCTTGTCCACCTCTTCTTCTATAAAAAGAAAAAAGGCAGTATCCGGAGCTGTCTTGAGATAGTCGGCCAGCTCCGGAGAAGCATTTTTAAAAAATCCTGAATTTTCAATGACGATCAGTCTCCTGTCTGAAAAGAAGGGCATAGTCTCCGCCAGGTCGATGATTTCCGGGATGGAAATTCCTTTCCCTTCATAATAGGAATAGTTCATGGTATCCCCTTCCGGTATGATCGCCCGGGTCAGTCTTTTTTTGTACTGCTTTTTCAGATAAGCTTCCTCTCCGTAGAGAAGGTACATGTTTTTCAATTGTCCTGTCTTAATATCTTCATTTAAACTTTTCATACCCACAATTATAATGGATTTTCCTGTTTCTGGCTAGACTCATTCTTGCAGGAAACTTTGTATTTCCATCTTCCTCCCATCTGTACAGATAGTGACAGCTCCGTTTTTGATCGTGGTATATATGCTGCATCCCCGATCTTCCAGACGCTCAACCGTATCCGGATGGGGATGGCCGTAACGGTTGTTTTCTCCGGCAGAAATCAGCGCATAGTCCGGAGAGACTTCCTCAAGAAATTCTGCAGAAGTTGAATTTTTAGAACCATGATGGGACACTTTCAGCACATCATATGACTTCCCGGTCCGCTCTTCCAGAATCTTTTCCCCCTCTCCTTCCACATCTCCTGTCAGCAGAAGGTCAAATTTTCCCAGACTGACATCTAAAACGAGGGAAGCCTCATTTCCCTTTTCAAACTTATCTTTCCCTTCCGGCTGTATGCAGGTAATCCTCCACTCCCCGGAAATGATTCCCTGCCCTCTTTCCACCGTACGAATCTTCACTTCATATTGCTCAGCCAATGCAGCAAGTGCCTCCAATTTTTCATCCCACATCTCCCTTGCGGGAAAAATGAGGCAGGAAATCTCCACCCCTCTGCCCTGTCTGGACAACATTTCTTCTATTCCATTCATATGATCACTGTCCCCGTGAGTGACAAATACGTAGTCCAACTGACCCACGCCCTGAGACTTTAGGAAGGGCTCGATTCTATATTTTCCAATCTGTTTCTCCGTACTGCTTCCGGCGTCTACAAGCACCGTGGTTCCTTTTGCGCCTCTCATAAAAATGCTGTCCCCCTGCCCCACATCCAGCACAGTAATGTAAGTCTTCCCATATACGGATACCTGTCCTGCCAGCATAAGAGTTCCGCATGCCGTAAAAACACAAAGCAGACTTCCCCACTTTCTTCTTCCCACATGTTTGAAAAAAATCCACAGAGCCACCGCAACAGTTCCATAGTAAAAAATGACAGTTTCTAATTCCGGCCGGCCCACAGCAATCTCACTGGCAGGAATCCTCATCACTGCCCTGCAGGAGATTTCATAGAGATCCAGTATCCTTTTACAGATCCAGATCAAAACGCTGCCGCCTTGAGGAAACACCCAATAGAGAAGACTGCCGCCTGCTCCCAGCACAAGAAGCAGCGACATAAGGGGAATGACCAGAAGATTCAAAAAAACCGAATAAAGTGGGTAGGAAAAGAAATGATATAAGGTAATTGGCAGCAGAACTGCCTGCACACCCAGGCTGGCCATCAGTGAGCTTTTCCATTTCCCCGCAAGTCTTCCGCTTTCCCTCCTGCTGTTTTTCCCCTTCTCTCTTTCTTTTTCCGCTTTCCGCTGTACCTGCCCTGCAATCCAGATGCCCAGAATTGCACCGAAAGACATCTGGAATCCTCCGTCATAATAAGAGAGCGGCTGCCACAGCACAACAATAACAGCGGCCGCCAAAAGGGAGGTCAGCATGTCATATGCCCGTCCGCTCATATCAGCCCCCACCCGTATCAAAAACATAACCAGCGCCCGAAGCGCCGACACTGTCAGACCGATCATCATAACATAAAGAAGCAGAAACATCATTCCTGCCACACCGCCTGCCAAATAGGAGCCGGTCTGTTTTCTTAAAAACTGATATACTCCCGTCCCGATAAAAGAAAGATGAAGCCCCGATATAGCAAGAATATGTGCAATCCCATTGACCTGATAGAGTTCCTTTATTTCCGCATCCATCCCGGCCTTATCTCCGATGATCATGGCCGCTAAGATTCCTCCGTCTTCTTCACCTGCAGCTTTATAAAGCGACGCTTTCCATTTGTCGCGGAATTGCTCCAGTTTATCTTGAAGAAAAGAAACCTTTTGGTCTGTCACGCGGACCTCCTTTCCCCAGATGGCTGCATGGATATTTTGTTTCTGATAATAGAATTTCTGGTCAAAACCCCCGGGATTTCTGGCTTCATCAAAGAAAAACAGATTGCCTGACGCCTGCACCCTATTTCCTGTTTTGATTGCTGTTTTCTGTGGATCATATAAGAGTATTTTTGATTCCTGCAATGAATTGTTTTTGAATGGTCGATTATAGATAATAGAATTGTTTTTCAGATATAAGATCTGGTAGTCTTCTCTTGCTTCCTTCCGGTATACTTCCCCTTCCAG
>NZ_JAYAZJ010000049.1:0-9197 GCF_037273965.1 Claveliimonas sp.
TTTGCCTTACCACCGATATACTGATTATGAAATTCTGAATTGTCCAATGGATTAAGCCTCCTTCCGTTTTATTTCCGCTCTATATATCTCACCAACATATGAAATATATTTTGAAATCCTTTTCAGATATTATTTATATATTATACTTATTACTTTTTATTTATTTCCTTTCTCGTCAGAAATAAATTTTATTAAATTTAATATATAACTTTTATCTGGTTTATTGGATTTCTTTTGGATTGACTTTATAATAGCACCACCCCTTTTATTTGTCAATACTATTTTTTATTTTTATTTTAATTAATTTATAATTTTCTTATTGTATAATAATATTCTGATAATTTATATTTTTTCACCATTTCGCTCACTTCATATTGTTAACTTTACTTTTTATTTGGTTGACAATTAACCTTCCTTCTTTTATACTTTTTATAAAGTATTTTACAGGAGGATTGTAGCTATGTTTCAAAAACCAGATGACTTACCACAACACCCTTCACAGACAGCATCTCCAGGCAGCATTTGCCTTTCCACGCGTTCTATGGTACTGACTGCTTTAATAACAGCTGTGACCTGTATTCTGGCACCGCTTTCTATTCCCATTCCTTTCAGCCCTGTACCGATCACGCTGACAAATCTTGTCATCGGATTCAGTATCTATCTTCTGGGATGGAAGAAAGCTACTTTAAGTTACATTATCTACCTTCTTCTGGGGCTTGCCGGACTTCCTGTATTTTCCGGCTTTTCCGGAGGATTTGCCAAATTTGCCGGTCCCACCGGAGGATACCTGATCGGTTTTATCTTCCTTACTATAATCGGCGGACTTATCATAGATCATTTTCCGCAAAACCGTATCTTTCATGCTATCGGTCTGATCGCCGGAACCGCTGTCCTTTACTTATTCGGTACATACTGGCTCTCATTTCAAATGGAGCTGTCTTTTACTGCCGCGTTAGCTATTGGCGTCATTCCGTATCTGGCAGGAGATTCTGTAAAAATTATTCTGACTGTCATTCTCGGTCCGGAGCTCTGGAAACGAGTAAATGCAGGAATTTCTTAAAAAGGGCTGCCCCCACCGGGCAGCCCTCTCTTTGCTTTTTTATAGTTTATCCTTTTACTGCGCCTGCTGCCACACCTTTGATTATATGCTTCTGGCAGGACAGATAGAAAATGATCACCGGGATGACCGCCAGGATCAGCGCCGCCATGATGGCGCCCATATCCACCCGTCCGTAGCTTCCCTTCATATACTGGATCGCAATGGATATGGTCTTGTATTCATTCAGGTCCAGCACGAGGTATGGCAGGAGGAAGTCATTCCAGATCCACATGGTTTCCAGTATCCCCACAGATATATATGTCGGTTTCATAATAGGAAGCACCACAGAAAAGAAGGTGCGAAGAGGCGTGCAGCCGTCGATAAGAGCCGCTTCCTCGATCTCCAGCGGGATGGACTTTACAAAGCCGCAGAACATAAAGACTGCCAGTCCTGCCCCGAATCCCAGGTAAATGATGATAATTCCCCAGGGTGTGTTGAGCCTGGTCCGGTCCGCCACCAGAGACAGGGTGAACATCACCATCTGGAAAGGTACTACCATGGAGAACACGCAGAGCAGATAGAGAAGCTTTGTAAACTTTGTCTTTACCCTTGTAATATACCAGGCACACATAGATGTGCACACAAGGATCACCAGTACGGAGCCAACGGTAATAAATACCGTCCAGCCCACGGCGCTGAGCAGCTCGTACTTGTCAATGGCTGTCAGATAATTCTCAAGGCCGTTCCATGTCTTTTCTATCGGCAGCGTAAAGGGTTCTTTGTTGATATATACTTTTTTCTTAAAGGAATTCATAAGCACGATCAGTATGGGGGCGATGTAAACCAGTCCAAGAATGGTAAAGATACCGGTCCCAGCTGCGCTTATCCTGCTTCTCTTTTTCATTTACTGCTGCACCTCCTTTGAACGGGTAGCCCTAAGCTGGAGCATACCGATAGCCACAACGATGACGAAGAAGATCACCGCTTTGGCCTGTCCGACGCCCTCCCATCCGGTACGTCCGTAGAATGTGTTGAAGATATTCAGCGCCATCATCTCGGACATCTTGGACGGTTCTCCTGCCGTCAGTGACAGGTTCTGGTCAAAGAGCTTGAATCCATTGGTAATAGACAGGAACATACAGATGGTGATGGATGGCATCATCATGGGGATGGTCACTTTGAAAAGTCTCTGGATCCTCGATGCGCCGTCGATCTGGGCCGCCTCCACCACATCTCCGGGGATGGACTGAAGCCCTGCAATGTAAATGATCATCATATAACCAATCTGCTGCCAGCTCACCAGAATAATCAGTCCCCAGAATCCATACCACTCATTCAGTCCCAACGCTGTATTGTAACGAGCCAGTATGCCGTTAAAAATAAGCTGCCAGATATAGCCAAGTACGATGCCTCCGATCAGGTTCGGCATAAAAAAGATCGTGCGGAAAATATTGGTTCCACGCATTTTCTGTGTCAGCGCCATGGCAAGGGCAAAGGCGATCACATTGATCACCACCAAAGAGACCACAGCGAAAAGGGCTGTATACCAGAAAGAATGTCTGAATACAGTGTCCTTAAATGCCTCAATGTAATTGGATAATCCGACAAATTTCGCATCTGTGACTGTGGTAAATTTACAGAACGAAAGCCAGATCCCCATTATGAACGGAATAATAAATCCAAGGATAAACGCGCAGAATGTGGGAAGCACAAAGATAGGCATATACCGCTTGATCGCTTTTTCCATATAAATCCTCCTCCTTCTGAAAAAGCGGCGTTCAGACTTTTTCTGCCCGCCGCTTTCCTGTTCAATTCTATATATCTTTCAGCTCTTCCGGAAAGATTACTCTGCCGATGCCGCTGCTTCTGTAGCCCATCCGTCTACAAACGCGCTTACAACTTTATCCCAGTTGGCATCTGTCTGATCTGCCGCATATGCTGTCAGCGCAGAACCTACACCGTTTTTCCACTCTTCAGAAGGCATGGTTGAGAATACCCATGTCACAGGTGTTTTTCCGTCTTCCATATATGCGTTGGCTTCATTCACCAGTGTATTTTCAGACTCAAGGTTGGACTTGAACGGAATGACAAATCCCATATCTTTGCACATAGCCTCTACACCTTCATCGGAAGTTACGCACCAGTTCATGAAATCCAGTGTTGCCTGGATATCTTCTTCAGATGCCTGGGAATTTACACACCAGTAGTTCTCTGTTCCTGTGCAGACACCCTGGTTCTCCTCACCCTCAACTCCGATATAGATCGGAAGAATGCCAAGGTTCTCATCTCCGATATCCGCAATATTGTTGTACTCCCATGTACCGTTCTGGTAGAAGACTGCTTCCTCTGTCACAAATTCTGCTGTGGAGTCGTCGGCTGTCTTTGTGGAAATCTCTGTCGGTTCGCAGGTTGCATTATTGATGTACAGATCCCAGATCTGGCGGTAATTGTCAAGGTATGTGCCCTTGATGGCGTCTGTATTGTCAATACCCTCATCCTTGTACTCATAGTAGATCGGAAGATTGGCCAGATGTGTCTTGAATCTCCAGTCAGATGAACTGTCCATTCCTGCTGATGTAAATGCGGAGAATCCAAGTTCATCCTTTCTTGCCGTGATGTCTTCCACTACCTTTTTAAAGCTGTCAAAGTCTGTGATATCCTCTGCTGTGTAGCCTGCTTTCTCAAGAAGGTCCTTGTTGTAGATAATGCCGTAGTTCTCGATAACGTAGGCAATACCTGCCATCTTATCGCCATCCATCAGCGCAAAGCTGTCGTCTGTCAGCTCCCCTGCTATGTCAGAATCAGACAGATCATAACAGTAGTCTTTCCAGCTTGCCAGTCCCACCGGTCCGTTTACCTGGAACAGGGTAGGCGCATCTGTCTTTGCCATTTCTGATTTCAGAGTTTTCTCATACTCTCCGGAAGCTGCTGTCAGAACTGTCACCTCCACGCCCGTCTCCTCTGTGTAGACTTCCGCCAGTTCCTGCCAGTAATCGTCCGCTTCAGGTTTAAAGTTGAGGTAATATACCTTTCCTTCTGCTTCGCTGCTTCCGCTGTCCCCGGAATCGGAGGAGCTTCCGCATCCTGCTGCCAGGCCTGCTGTCATCGCCGCAACTAATAATAATGATATTACTTTTTTCTTTTTCATATCCTTCCTCACCTTTCTGAAAACCTCGGTTTTCTTTGTTCTGGGATTATTATAACCGCCCTTTTCTCCTCCCCGTTATCAAATAGAAAACCAGGAATGCCAAAAAAAATACTTCAGCGCCGGTATGTTCTCCGGCTCTGAAGTATCACTGCTCCTCCAGAAATTCCTGGATGCTCTCATCTTCTTTTCTTGTAAATTCCTCCGGGCTGATCTTGCCCTGGGCCAGATCAGGGAGGATGGTTCCCAGCGTCTCCTCCTGCAGGATGGAGTTCCATTTCACCTGGTAGTTAGGGACAAGGACCGGACCGCTTTTGTAAGTCTCTATATAGTCCCTCTCCGCCTGGGTCAGGGAATCCGGGTTCTTCTCAAACAGTTCCTCCCTTTGCCCCATGTTCATCTGCGTGCGCAGCTTCAGAAGAGCCGCCGCTCCCTCTTTGACTTCCTGGCTGTAGCTGGACACAATGGCCCAGCCAAACGTCTCCGGAGATGAGATCAGCCTGTTTTCCGGAAATGCCGAGAATCTTACTTTGTCCTGCCACTCTTCCGGAATCTGATCCATCATCCAGTATCCGTTGGGAATCATAGCTGCCTTCCCGGAGAAAAAATTTTCATAGGACACATCAAAATCAACATACAGCGCATCATCTGTGGTGTACTGAAACAGCCGCTCCAGTGTCCGGGCAATACGCAGCCCGCTTTCACCCTGGTAGGTGTCCGGGTAGAACTGCTGCATGAATTGCAGCCCTTCCTCCGTGGAGGCTGTCTCCGCCGTGGCAAAAAGCATGGGCACCCAGGCTGTCCCTTCCGTATGAAGGGCCAGCGGAGTGATACCGCAGCTCTCCAGCTTCTCACAGCACTGCCAAAATTCCTCCCATGTGTCAGGAAATTCTTCAATGCCTGCCTGGGCAAACAGCTCCTCATTCCAGAAAATCCCGGAACAGGAAAATGCCGCCGTACTGACAGGGCCCAGATAAATACTGCCGTCCTCCTCGCTGCAGGACTCCAGCACCGACGACTCGATCATCTCCATCCACTCTTCATCTTCCTTGATATATCCGGACAGTTCCTCGATCCTGCCATCCTGGATCATCGTATAATAGAAAGCGGGAAGCATCCGAAGATCCGTAATAACTGCCGGGAGGGTATCCGTCACATTCTGCCGTTTCAGGTTCTGCCGGTACTCTTCCTCCGTCTCCATGACCCACTCCACATCCGCCTGCCACTTTCCATCATACAATACATTGAATGCCTGGATCACATCCTCCTCATTTTTATTTCCTGTAGAGGAGTCCACGATCAGGATGACCGGGATGGACACCTCCTCCCCGCCTGCTTTTTCCTCTGTCTGCCTTCCCGCGCAGCCTGCGGCTGCTACGGAGAAAAGCAGGGAAACCGTTGCCGCCTGTATGAATCTTCCTTTAAATCTGTATCTGTTCCTGCTCATATGCCTCCTGCCCGTCTCCTTGAGGAATTTTAATTGTACACGTTGTTCCATCAGCTTCCGCTTTGCAGTAAAAAGCCGCCCCGTCCCCGTACTTCAGCCGAAGCCGGGTCAAAATATTTACCACGCCGTAGCCATGCCTCTTATCCGGAAAGCTGTTTTTCATCTCTCCCAGCGGCAGCTTGTTCATTCCGTTGATCTTCTGCACCATGTCCGCCTCCATGGGGGTGCCATTATTATACACCTCCAGGTACAGCTCTCCTTCTTCCTTCCACACAGTGATCCGGATCTGTCCTCCCTCAAAAATATCCTGGAATCCATATTTTACTGCATTTTCCACAAGAGGCTGCAGAACCAACTTCAGAACGGTTGTATGGGCGGCATCCACCTGGCATTCCACTTTATATGAGAAAAGATCTCTATTTCGTATCTGCTGGATCTCCAAGTAGCTCTTCACATTCTCCAGCTCATCTTCCACAGTCACTATATCGTTTCCTTTGCTCAGCGACAGCCGCAGATATCTGGACAGGGCCTGGATCATCCGCATAGTTGTCTCTTCCTTGTTGATCCGTGCCAGCATATAGATCGTATCCAGTGTATTGTACAGAAAATGGGGATTGATCTGGCTGATCAGCATGTTCAGCTCCGATGTGCGCAGCTCTCTCTCCTGCTCCTTGATCTCCTCCAGCAGCCTCTGGATATTCCCGAGCAGTTCATTGTAGGAGTGACCGATCTCGTCCAGCTCTGTGTTTGTGTGAAGCTCTATGGTCCGATCAAAATTGCTGCCGTCAAATTCCGCCATGGCCGTCCGGATCTCCTGGATGGGCTTTGTAAATCTTCTGGAGAAATAAATACTCAGCACCGCAGCCGCAGCCAGCACTACAAGGTAGATCCCGGCCAGCACCAGGAAAACAGGGAAGATCCCCTGGTTCAAAACTTTGTCCGGCACAAAAGAAAAGACCGCCAGCCCGCTGGCCTCATCCCGGTACGCCGACAGAACGCCTCCAGGAATTTGCTCCCCCTCCAGGATCATACCGGCAGATCCGCTCCCGGCGATACGCTCCGAAATATCTGCCTGGCGCTTCTTACCCAGGCTGAATTCCTCCGGGACCGAGGAAAAACAGAGCTGTCCTTTGGTGTCGATAATTCCAACCGCCGCCTCGCTTGTCAGCTCTCCACTTGTCCCTGTGATCCCCTCCAGAAACGCATCATCCATCTTGAAGAACAACATTCCGGGCTCGTGGGCGTACTCCATGCTCCGGACATACCTTCCGATAAAAAGCGCCTCCTGCTCTGTTCCAAAAAGCGTATCCTTCGCCCAGAACCATTTCGTCCGGGCGTAGTCCTCTCCCAGATAGTCCTGGAAACCGCTGTCCGTCACATCCTCAAAGGTTACATCTGAATAGGATTTACTGTATACGTTCCCTTTATTATCCACATAGCAATAATCTGCGATGTGCTCCAGCCCCACATAGGCGAAATACTTACTCAGACCAATGCGGCTGACTTCCTCCAGCCCCTTACTGCGCAGGCTCTGCTGCACATCGTCATAAAGGACGCACTCTGCCGTCGCCTCATCGCTCTGACGGAACAGATTTTCCAGACTGATGCCCATTCTCTCCGTCATAAACTCGTATTTTGCGATCACCGCCCGGGTCAGCCTGTTCTTTATATACAGGCCGGCCCCCAGGCTGGAGAGAAGAAGCGCAAGCCCCAGGAGCGCCGCTGTATACTTCAGATATTTTTTCTGTATACCGGATACCTTCTCGTTTCTTTTCATATTGATTTCTGTCTATCCCTCATACTCTTTCTTGTATTCGCTTGGGAGCTTTCCCGTGTACTGCTTGAACACATGGGAAAAATAGGACGGGTTGTGGATCCCCACCGCTTCACAGATATCTCCGATACTGCCTTTTCCTTCCTCCAGCAGCTTTTTGGCCTTCTCCATCCTCTGCTGGAGAAGATACTGCTTAAACGTCATGTGGAACGTATTTTTAAACACCCTCCCAAAATAGACCGGGTTCAGATAAATATGGGAAGCTACAGATACAATAGACAGTTCCTCGTCCCTGAGATGCTCCTCTATGTAGGCCACTGCCTCTGACATGTACTCTTTGAAATATCTTGTCTCATCCTGTTTTGCGTCGCTTTTTCTCACTTCAATGGCCGCGCACAGGATCCGATAACAGACATCAACCATCTTAGCCGCGCTGATGCTCCTCAGATTATCATAATAGCCCCGGAACTTTTCCCGGATATCTTCCGTCAGCCCGTAAGATGCCTGGAGCATAAGTTCCACTTTCAGCATCATCCGGTGGAGATGCTGCCGCTGCTGTTCCTCCTCATGGGGCAGCCCGTAGACAAACTGGACAAAGGCCTCCTTCAGCTCTTTCTCACTGTTCCTGCGCACAGCGTTCACGATGAGGTTGTCCCTGTCCCCGCTTTCTCCGGCCGTCGCCGCCTGGTCCGGCAGCTCCACCCCCTCCGGGGAAGTAAAAGCACCCGCTCCGGACACACTGGCAATCTCGAACAGCTTCCGTGCTTCCACATAACTTCTTTTGATCCCGGCAATTCCTTTGTAGGGCTTGGATATGGCGGCTATGACCCTGCTTTGCTCCTCCTTTTTGATGTATTCCAGGAAGTGCTTCAGCTTTCCCACCGCCTCTTTGTCCGTGGTGCGGACGATAAATGCGCTGCCCGTCTCCTCCCCGTCAGCCCGCCAGCAGAAATAGCGGCTCTCCAACTCTTCTTCCAGCCTTTTAAGAAGTGAGAATCTGGCCGCTTCATAATCCAGGTAATCCGTGATCTTGTAGGCCACATCTATATCCGCATACACAGTGATAAAGCGCTCCTCATTTCCAGGCATATCCCCCAGCGTCCGGAAAACTTCTTCCACTTTTTCCTCCGGGAGCCTGTCCCGGACATAATTCTGCACAACCACCTGCTGAAAGCTGGTCCCATCCTTTACCAGAAGTTTCTCCCAGCTCTCATACCTGGCCTCCTGCTCCATCTGCTCCATACAGGTCCGGTAGGCTGCCTCCATGGTCTCCCTAAGCTTTTCGTCCTCAATAGGCTTCAGCAGATAAGCAAAAGCCCCCAGATCACAGGCCTGCTGGGCATAGTCGAAATCCCGGTAGGCACTGAGGACGATAAACATGCAGTCCATGTCCGTTTTCTGGATCTCCTCCATCACCATAAGCCCCGTGATCTGCTTCATCCGGATGTCCGTCAGCACCGCATGGGGTTTTGTCTCTTTGATCACTTCTATGGCCTGTTCGCCGCTCTGGGCCGAGCCCACTACCTTAAAGCCCATATCCGCCCAGTCATAGGTGTCAAGCAGTCCCTGCAGCAGGATGGGTTCATCGTCCACGATCACAAGTTTCAATAATTTCATAAAAACCTCTTCTTCCAGGAGCGCCCGGCCAACCTCCTGCTGACCGGTACACTGATTCTATTTTATCATATCATCATGTACTATTTTAAGTCCTCCAGGAGAAAAACCTGTAACAAAAACTATACATGGTATATAAAAAATTAAACTCATGTACTTCCTTACTGACACTTGAAAA
>NZ_JAYAZJ010000050.1:0-36489 GCF_037273965.1 Claveliimonas sp.
GATAACTGGAAAAGAAAAGCCCCGGCGTATGCCGGGGACTTTGTCTACAGTCTGAAAGGGTGTCCGTATGACACCCTTTTTTCTTGCTTATGAGAGCTGTATATGCTATAATATTTTAGACTGCGAGCGGGAGAAAAATCCCGAGACCACTGAAAAGCGTATTTGTCTCAAATACTTTTTTCAGTAGTTTCGGTATTGCCTGCTGCAGCATAAAAGTAAGATGAAGGAGAATGACATGTACAAGAAGTATGAAATGGAATTAGCCGGAAGAACTCTGTGCGTGGATGTAGACAGAGTGGCAAAGCAGGCAAACGGTGCGGTTTTAATGCACTATGGGGATACGACAGTGCTGTGTACGGCCACAGCGTCAGAAAAGCCGCGTGAGGGAATTGATTTCTTTCCCTTAAGTGTAGAATATAATGAGAGAATGTACGCAGTTGGAAAGATTCCGGGAGGATTTAACAAGCGTGAGGGGAAAGCATCTGAAAATGCGATCCTTACCTGCCGTGTAATTGACCGCCCGATGCGTCCTCTTTTCCCAAAAGATTACAGGAATGATGTTACACTGGAAAATCTTGTGTTGTCTGTAGATCAGGACTGCTCACCGGAGCTTACAGCTATGCTGGGAGCAGCAATTGCAACCTGTATTTCAGATATTCCTTTTGACGGTCCGATTTCCACTACTCAGGTAGGACTGGTTGATGGAGAATTTGTATTCAATCCGACAGCAGCACAGAAGGAAGTTTCAGAACTTTCCCTTACCGTTGCTTCTACGAAGGAAAAGGTGATCATGATCGAAGCAGGAGCAAACGAAGTTCCGGAAGAGCGCATGATCGAGGCAATCTATGCAGCTCATGAGCTGAATCAGAAGGTGATCGCATTTATTGATCAGATCGTGGCAGAATGTGGTAAGCCGAAGCATTCCTATGAAAGCTTTGCAGTTCCGGAAGAACTGTTTGCAGCGATCCGGGAGATCGTAACTCCGCAGGAGATGGAAGAAGCAGTCTTCACAGATGACAAACAGACAAGAGAGGAAAACATCCGCCAGATTACAGATAGACTGGAAGAAGCCTTTGCAGATAATGAAGAGTGGCTGGCAAAACTTCCGGAGGCAGTATATCAGTATCAGAAGAAAACGGTACGTAAGATGATCCTGAAAGATCATAAGCGTCCGGACGGAAGAGCAATTGACCAGATCCGTCCTCTTTCAGCAGAAATCGACCTGATCCCAAGAGTACACGGTTCTGCTATGTTTACAAGAGGACAGACACAGATCTGTACTATTACGACTCTGGCTCCTCTTGCAGAGGCACAGAGACTGGATGGCCTGGACGAGGCAGAGACATCCAAGCGGTATATGCATCACTATAATTTCCCGTCCTACTCTGTAGGTGAGACAAGACCGTCCAGAGGACCGGGACGTCGTGAGATCGGCCATGGGGCTTTAGCAGAGCGCGCCCTTGTTCCTGTACTTCCGGATGAAAATGAATTTCCATATGCGATCCGTACTGTATCAGAGACATTCGAATCCAATGGATCCACTTCACAGGCAAGTATCTGTGCATCATCCATGTCTCTGATGGCTGCCGGAGTACCGATCCATTCTGCAGTTGCAGGAATTTCCGCAGGTCTCGTGACAGGAGATACAGATGACGATTATCTTGTACTGACCGACATCCAGGGCCTGGAAGACTTCTTTGGAGACATGGACTTCAAGGTGGCTGGTACACATAAGGGTATTACAGCAATCCAGATGGATATTAAGATCCATGGATTGACAAGACCGATCATTGAGGAAGCGATCGCCGCTACAAAGAAAGCGCGTACCTATATTCTTGATGAGGTTATGTCAAAGGCAATCAGCGAGCCGAGACCGGAAGTGGGACCGTATGCTCCGAAGATCATCCAGATGCAGATCGATCCTCAGAAGATTGGCGATGTAGTAGGCCAGAGAGGAAAGACAATCAACGCTATTATTGAGGAGACTGGAGTTAAGATCGATATCACAGACGATGGCGCTGTGTCCATCTGCGGAACAGAAGCAAAAGGAATGGAGAGAGCGAAACGTCTGATCGAGATCATCGTCAGTGATTTTGAAGCCGGACAGGTACTGGAAGGCAAAGTGGTCAGCATCAAAGAATTTGGTGCATTCCTTGAGTTTGCCCCAGGTAAAGAGGGAATGGTTCACATTTCCAAGCTTTCCAAAGAACGAGTAAAACAGGTGGAAGATGTACTGACACTTGGAGATGTAGTAAAGGTTGTATGCCTTGGAAAAGATAAGATGGGACGTTTCTCCTTCAGCATGAAGGACGTTGCAGAATAAGAAAAAGAGAAAATGACAGAGGGTCATATGCGAATGCATATGGCCTTTTTTCTTGTAATAAAATGCTCTGCCTTACATATATATGGGTTAAAGAGGTGGACAAAGATGGAAAAAAACAGAGTTTTAAAAATCCTTCCCGGCAGGGTCAGAGAGATGATAGAGAAGGAGATTGATACTTATGAGGGACTTCAGGAGATCAAGCTTAGAACCGGAAAACCGCTTCTGATGAGATGCGGAGGGGAGGAATACATTCCCGGAAGAGGACATCCCTATATCGTGACAGCGGAGGACGTCAGGGAGACCATTGACTACGCCAGCAATTATTCCCTCTATGCTTATGAAGAGGAAATGAGGCAGGGGTTTATTACGATTGAAGGAGGACACCGGGTAGGCATGACAGGACAGGCAATCCTGGAAAAAGGACAGGTAAAGAATCTGAAATATATTTCCTCGGTAAATATCCGCATTTCTCATGAGGTACAAGGATGCGCGGATCAGGTGTTTCCATTCATTCTGTGCAGACGCCAGCTTAAGCATACGCTGATCATATCGCCGCCCGGGTGCGGGAAGACCACGCTCCTTCGGGACATGATACGGCAGATATCCGACGGCAACCAATATATAAAAGGGATGACAGTGGGGGTAGTGGATGAAAGATCGGAAATTGCCGGATGCTATATGGGAGTGGCACAGAATCATCTTGGCATCCGCACAGACGTACTGGATGGATGCCCGAAAGCAGAAGGGATGATCATGCTGATCCGATCTATGGCTCCCCAGGTTATTGCAGTAGATGAGATTGGCGCCCGGGAAGATGTACATGCCATCGAATATGCCATGCACTGCGGATGCAGAATGCTGGCTACCATGCATGGTGCCTCAATCGAGGAACTTAGGAGAAAGCCTGTGTCGGGGAAAATGATGGAAGAAAAGAGATTTGAACGATATATCATACTGGAAGGGAAGGCGAAGATCCAGGGGATATATGATGAAAACGGGAAACTTATGGAGAAGAAGATATGATGCTGCAGGCGGTGGGAGGGACTCTTGTTATTGCTTCAGCCTTCCTTATAGGATGGAGAGCTTCAGAGGACCTGGAAAAGGAATACCGGCAGCTGGGAGAACTTCAGAGGATCAGCAGTATGCTGCAGGGGGAAATCCGTTATGCCAGAGCCTTTCTGGCAGAAGCCTTTGGCAGCATTGCACGGACAGCACAGGAGCCGTACAAGAGCTGGATGCTGGAAATGCATCAAAGGATGAATGCAAAGGAAAGCGGAAGCTTTGCATGTATCTGGGAGAAGACGGCCAGAGAATGCCTGGCGGATCTGTCCATTAGCGATATAGAGAAAAGAAGACTTTATGATCTGGGAAAATATTTGGGCAATGCAGATACACAAATGCAGCTGACCCATTTGAAAATGTATGAAGAACAGCTGGAGATCTTAAGGGCGGAAAAGCGTCAGAGTCTGCATACAAAGAAAAAGCTGTACCGGGTTCTGGGAGCCGCCGGGGGAATATTTTTGGCAATACTGCTGATATAAGGAGGCATTCATGGAAGTAAATCTGATCTTTAAAATAGCAGCTGTGGGAATACTGGTATCGGTGTTAAGTCAGGTACTGAAACACAGCGGAAGGGAGGAACAGGCCTTTCTCACCAGTCTTGCCGGACTGCTTTTGGTACTCTTTTGGATCGTTCCTTATATTTATGATCTGTTTGCGGCGATACAGGAGTTGTTTTCGCTGTAGATCCTAAGAAGCAGGGAAACACAAGGAAAGAAGGGGAAAAATGAGTATGCTGCAGATTGGTCTCCTGGGCGTGGCGGGGGCATTACTTGCAATACAGTTTAAGGGGGGAAAAACAGAATACGGGATTTATATATGTGCGGGAATCAGCCTTATCATCTTTTTGGGCATTTTAAGCCGACTTACAGTGGTGCTTGATATTATGGAGGAAATTGCGGGATATATTGACCTTGCGCCTGCTTATACAGGAATGCTGATAAAAATGCTGGGCATTACATATGTGGCGGAATTTTCTTCTGCCATATGCCGGGATGCCGGATATCAGACGATCGCACAGCAGATTGAAATTTTCGGAAAGGCAGTGGTTCTGGTTCTGGGATTGCCGGTAATCCTGGCCCTTTTGGAAATGATAAGGGATTTTTTGGCATGAGACGAAAGATAGCAAGGGTATTCGGCGTAACTTTACTGCTTCTTTCCTTCTTTTTCCTGTGGGGGAGCAAAGAGATACCGGTTAAGGCGGCTGATATTGCGGAAAATGAAAAAGCGGAATATGAAGCGGAAACAGAATATGAGGAGACGGAAGCAGGAGACGTTCGGGCGTACATGGAGGAGAAACTGGAATTTGACGATATTAATCGGGAATTGGAGGGATTGTTTCCTGATGAAAAGCTGGATTTTGGAGAGACAGTGCTCCAGATCCTGTCAGGGGATCTCTCTGTTTCGGCGGACCTTTTAAAAAGACTGTGTGCAGATCAGCTCACTTATGCGTTTCAGGTAAATCGGGAAAGCTTAATACACATGCTTTTGATTGCTTTGATCGCAGCGATCTTTACAAAATTTGCAGATGTATTCGATTCCAGGCAGATTTCAGATATCAGTTTTTATATTTTGTACATGTTGATGATCGCTCTTTGTCTGAATGCATTTCAGAGTGCTGCAGAATGGACGGAAGATGGAATCCGGCTCCTCGCTGATTTCATGCAAGCATTGTGTCCGGTATATTTTCTGGCAGTTTCTCTGGCAAAGGGGAGCGTTACGGCAGCGGCTTTTTATAATCTTATTTTATTACTGATCTTCCTGATTGAACTTTTGATCATTGGTTTCCTTTTGCCGGTAATACACATTTATATGATGATGAAGGTGCTCAACTATCTTTCGGAAGAAGAATATCTGTCACGCTTTACAGAGCTGATAGAAACAGTGGTATCCTGGACACTGAAAACGATGCTTGCATGTGTGATCGGGCTGAATACCATACAGGGGCTGATCATGCCTGCTGTGGACAGTGTGAAAAGGAGCGCAGTGGCAAGAGGCGTGGAAGCGATCCCCGGTATCGGAGACGCTGTAAGCGGAACCGCGGAAGTGATTTTGGGAACGGCTGTTGTAGTGAAAAACGGAGTGGGAGCAGCCGGAGCGGTCATATGTTTTGCATTGTGCCTTGCACCCCTTATCCAGATTGGAGTAATGGTACTTTTCTATAAACTTGCGGCAGCTTTAGTGCAGCCGGTGGCAGATAAACGGCTTACCGGCTGTATTGGAGGAATGGCGGATGGCTGTCAGCTCCTGATGCGCATGATATTTACGGCAGGGATTCTTTTTTTGATAACCATTGCAATTGTTGCGGCAACGACAAGCAGCGTATAAAAGAAAGAGGGGGAAAATACATGTTCCAGTATCTTTATGATTGGATGCAAAGTATTGCCTATTTTATGATACTTATTACAATTCTGATGCATGTTATCCCAAATCAGGGATACCAGAAATACATTCGTTTTTTTACGGGAGCGCTTCTTGTCATCCTCCTTTTAACACCTGTCTGGAAGCTGACAGGAATGGGCGAGGACATACGGAAGATTTATGAGGGGAGTGATTATGAAGAAGCGGTAGAACGGATCGAAGAAGCAGGCGCCGATCCTGGAGATATGGGACAGCAAAGAACCGGAGAAGTCGGGAAAGCAGGAGAAGAGGAAACGGAGATCAAGGTGGAGGAGATTCAGATTGGAAGGTGAAAAAAGAGGAAAAATAGGGGAGCGCTTTTTGAAAATATTAGGACAGAGAAAATTTCCAAAAAAGGACAGTCTGGTGATCCTCCTTTTATGCGGGGTTCTCCTTTTGGTCATAGCCCTCCCTGTATCGAAAGGGGAGACGGATGAAGAGGGGATGGCAGAAGAAAGGAGGATTGCCGGAATGTCAGAAACGGATGGAGAAAGTTATGCTGATTATCTGGAAACACGGCTTGAAGACACCCTGTCACGGGTGTCGGGAGTTGGGAAGGTAAAAGTTATGGTGACTCTGGGATCCACAGCAGAAAAGGTCATTGAAAAGGACAGCCAGACAGAGAGTGAAAATGTAACGGAGGAAGACAGCCAGGGCGGAGTCCGCTCTACAGTAAGGAACTCCTCAGATGTAGTTACCGTATATGGAGAGGAGGAGCAGGGGGAAGGAGGGACGCCCTATGTGACAAAAGAGTTAAGTCCGAAAGTAGAGGGGGTTGTAGTGATCGCGGAAGGAGGGGATAAGGGAGTTGTGGTACAGAATATAACGGAAGCAGTCCAAGCATTATTTGGAGTAGACACGCATAAAATTAAGGTAATGAAGCTCAATGAAAAATAAGGAGGAGAAAAGTGAAAAAAATATTCAGAAAAAATCAGATTATTATTGCCGCACTTGCAGTTATGATCGCGGCCGCCGGATATCTTAATTATTCCGGGCGCCTTTTTGGCGAGAAAGATGATGCGGCGCAGACCAGCGGCGAACTGGCAAACCAGGAACTTCTGGATATTTCAGAAGAAGATGTGACAGCAAATACAGAAGATATTGAAAGTCAGGATGGGGAAGCGGCAGATGACGGGACGGTGGAGGGTACGCCGGGAGAAGCGGTCCTTACCAGTGGAGAGGCCAGCGCAGTCGTGGCGGAAGCTAAGGTCACAAGAGAACAGGTGAGGGCAAAGAATAAGGAAGATCTTCTGGCGATCATTGATAATCAAAGCTTAAGCGACGAACAAAAAACGGAAGCGGTAAATCAGATGGTTGAGATGACGGATCTGGCGGAAAAAGAAGCGGCGGCAGAGACATTGCTTGCATCCAAAGGGTTTTCAGAAGCTGTAGTAAGTCTGACTTCAGACAGCGCAGATGTTGTGGTGGATGCAGCGGAGCTTACTGACGCAAACCGGGCGCAGATCGAGGATATTATTACAAGAAAAACGGGAGAGGCCGCGCAGAATATTGTTATTACCCCGGTTCATGCTGAAGCGGAGTAAATTTTACAGAGATTTAACAGTGTGAACCCGGAGATTTCAAAAAGATAGTGTAAAATAGCAGCAAAGAAAAGGTTTCTAATGATGAATGAGAAGGGGATGAGCAAGATGACTTCAAAGGAAAATGCAGTTTTGAAAAAAGCAGCGTGGAAGCTTTTGTCAACAGCTGTTATTGCGCTAAGTCTGGCTGGAATGTACAGCCTTCAGTCAGATGGGGCAGAGAAGGAAAGTACGGTTGTCATTTCGAAATTTTACGGCGCTGGAGGTAAGGAAGGCGTATTTTCCAATGATTTTATAGAACTGTATAATCCGGGTACACAGGACATTTCTCTGGAAGGATACATATTGGGCTACAGTTCCGGAAGAATCGAAGGAATGGCGGGTTCAACCATAAGCAGCGACGGTATACGGGAAGAAAAATTTATTGATCTGGCAGGGACCATTCCGGCCGGAGGATATTATCTGATATGCGGAGAGGAAAACGCATGTCCAAATGAGGGATATCAGATTGAAAAATACAACCGCCAGTGGAAAGGGCTTATCATAGACAATCAGGCTACCGTAACAGTAAAGCTCTATAAAGGGAAAGAACCTGTAGATATGATTTCTACGGAAGGAAGCAGCTGCAAAGATATGATTTCCGAAAATACGATTGTAACAAGAAGCGGAAAACGAGGGACAGAAGATGCATACCTTGGAAGAATACGGACTTTTTACTGGAGCGATAAAGTGACAGGAGAGTACGAAAAGCAATATGAACCTTGCTGTTCTTATGGGGCGGCAGATGGTGAAGGAGTCTGAAGAACGCGAAAAAGCACCGGAGCATGGGATTTTGAAATGCCGGAAAGGCAGGGGCAGAATCCCATGCTCCGGTGCTTTTTTGCCTGCTTTCGGACGTTTATCTGCCGGAAATTCATTGAACCGGGCATATAAAAGGGGTATAATCAGAGCAGAAAATGCGGAGGAGCATAATTATGGGAAAAAGAGTATTTATTATTGTACTGGACAGTGTGGGAGCAGGGGAAGCGCCGGATGCAGCGGCATATGGAGATGAAGGCAGCAATACCCTTGGAACAGTGTCGAAACATCCGGCGTTTCATATGCCTTATGCAGAGGCGCTGGGACTGTCGTCTATCAGGGGGACAGGCATGAAGAAACGATCCGGGATCATTCCGGAAGGAGCATATGGAAAAATGCAGGAGGCGTCCTGCGGAAAAGATACTACAACAGGACATTGGGAGATCGCAGGGATTATTTCCACGCGTCCTCTGCCGGTGTATCCGGACGGATTTCCGGAAGATGTGATAAAGACTTTTGAGGAGAAGACCGGGCGGAAGGTGATCTGCAACCGTCCTTATTCCGGAACAGAGGTCATCAAAGATTACGGACGGGAGCATATGAAAAGTGGTGCTCTTATTGTCTATACATCAGCAGACAGTGTATTTCAGATTGCAGCTCATGAGGATATTGTTCCGACGGAAAAACTTTATGAATACTGCAGGATTGCAAGACAAATCTTAACTGGAGAGCATAATGTGGGACGGGTCATAGCAAGGCCTTTTACCGGAACCTGGCCTGATTTTGTCCGCACGGCCGGAAGACATGATTTTTCCGTACATCCTCCGAAAGATACAATGCTTACGTATATTCAGAAGGCGGGTATGGATGTGCTTTCCGTAGGAAAGATTATAGATATTTTTGCCGGAGAGGGGATTACAGAGGCACAGCGTACGGTCAGCAACCGGGACGGAATTGAAAAATTGCTTGCATATATGGAAAGAGATTTTACAGGACTTTGTTTTGTGAATCTTGTGGATTTTGATATGATATACGGACATCGAAATGATATAGAAGGATATGCAAAGGCTCTGTCGGAATTTGATACCTTTCTTCCGGAAATCCGAGGACGGATGAAAGAGGACGATCTTCTTATCATTACGGCTGACCACGGCTGTGATCCGGGAACGCCGTCCACGGATCATTCCAGAGAATACGTGCCTCTTTTGATAAGCGGGGAGCATGTCAGAAAAAATCATGATCTGGGAATCAGAAATACATTTGCAGATGTGGCTGCAACTGTGTTACACTATCTTGGTGTGCCGGGCAAGTTGGAAGGGACTTCCATGTGGCCGGAAATTGAGAAGAAAAACGGAGATTGAAACGATGTCAGAGTTAACAAAGGATATGAAAGAACAGATAAAGAGACGCCGGACGTTTGCCATTATCTCTCACCCGGATGCAGGTAAAACGACGTTGACGGAAAAATTCCTTCTATATGGAGGAGCCATCAATCAGGCAGGAAGTGTAAAAGGAAAGGCTACAGCAAAGCATGCGGTATCAGACTGGATGGAGATTGAAAAAGAGAGAGGAATCTCAGTTACTTCATCCGTTCTGCAGTTTGAGTACGACGGTTACTGTATCAATATTCTGGATACCCCGGGGCACCAGGATTTCTCGGAGGATACCTACCGTACATTGATGGCCGCTGATTCAGCGGTAATGGTGATTGATGCCTCCAAGGGCGTGGAGGCGCAGACAAGAAAGCTTTTTAAAGTATGTACCATGCGTCATATTCCTATTTTTACTTTCATTAATAAAATGGACCGAGAAGCGATGGACACTTTTGAGCTGCTGGATGATATTGAAAATGAGCTTGGTATTGCAACCTGCCCGGTAAACTGGCCTATTGGATCAGGAAAGAACTTTAAAGGAGTCTATGACCGCGAAAAAAGAGAAGTAGAGCTTTTTTCCGACACGAAAAAAGGAACTGCCCAGGGGGAAGTTAAAAAGGTAAAGATCGATGATCCCGAGATTACATGGCTGATCGATGATTCCCAGAGACTTCAGTTGGAAGAAGAAATAGAGCTTCAGGATGGAGCAGGAGCTGCCTTTGACCAGGAGCTTGTGAGTAAAGGGGAACTGTCACCGGTATTTTTCGGCTCAGCGCTGACAAACTTCGGCGTAGAAACCTTTCTGCAGCATTTCCTGGCAATGACAAGTTCTCCGCTGCCCAGAATGTCAGATCAGGGAGAGATCGATCCTATGGAGGAAAAAGACTTTTCCGCATTTGTATTTAAAATCCAGGCGAATATGAATAAAGCTCACCGTGACCGTATTGCTTTCATGCGTATTTGTTCAGGAAAATTCGAAGCAGGCATGGAAGTGCAGCATATTCAGGGAGGCCGTAAGGTGCGCCTCTCCCAGCCGCAGCAGATGATGGCAAGCGAGAGAAAGATTATTGAAAATGCCTATGCAGGAGATATCATAGGAGTGTTCGATCCTGGAATCTTCTCCATTGGGGACACACTTACAGCATCCGATAAGAAAGCGGTCTATGAAGGAATCCCTACATTTGCGCCGGAACATTTCGCCAGAGTGCGTCAGGTGGATACTATGAAAAGAAAGCAGTTTATCAAAGGAATTTCCCAGATCGCACAGGAAGGAGCTATCCAGATTTTCCAGGAGTATAATACCGGAATGGAGGAAATCATTGTGGGCGTAGTAGGTGTCCTTCAGTTTGACGTTCTGAAATACCGGCTGGAGAATGAATACAAGGTGGAGATTCGGCTGGATCCCCTTCCATATGAGTATATCCGGTGGATCGAGAATGAAAATCTGGATCTGGACCGTCTGACGGGCACATCAGACATGAAGAAGATCAAAGACCTGAAGGATCGTCCTTTGCTCCTTTTTGTCAATGAGTGGAGTATCCGAATGACTCAGGACAGGAATGAAGGTCTGATCCTCTCCGAATTTGGCCGTTCCTGACAGGGACTTTGGAAAGAATATTGGCATTTGAATATAAATTTGTTATAATGTATATTACTAGTTGTAATGTGAGCCAAAAACAAAACGTGATAAATGGAGGGCAATAGAATGGGAAAAGAAGAAAGAAGTACCTATACAATAAAAGAGGATGAAAATCTCGGCGAAGTAAAGATTGCCGATGAAGTTGTTGCGATTATTGCAGGTCTTGCAGCCATGGAAGTAGAGGGAGTTGCTTCTATGTCCGGCAATGCAACAAAAGAGCTGATCAGCCGTCTTGGGATGAAATCCTTATCTAAAGGTGTAAAAGTAGATGTGCTGGAAGGAATTGTAACCGTATCACTGAAACTGAATCTTCAGTATGGTTACAATGTGCTGGAAGTTTCCGGCAAAGTGCAGGAGAAAGTAAAGACTGCAATTGAGAATATGACAGGTCTTACCGTGGCTGATGTCAATATTCGTGTTGCAGGAGTAGATATTCCGGAGGAAGTGTAAGTGAGAAGGTCAGAAGCAAGGGAACATATTTTCAAAATGGTGTTCGGACTGGAATTTAATGAAAAAGAAGAGATGCCGGAACAGGTAAGACTGTATTTTGAACAGCTTGAGCAGATGGAGGAGAAAGATAAAGAATACATTCAGAAGAAAGCGTGGGCTATAGCAGACCACAAGGATGAGATCGATACTCTGATCAATGAACATGCAAGCGGATGGAAGACAACACGGATGAACAAAGTGGATCTTACACTGCTTAGGCTGGCGGTCTATGAGATGAAATGGGATGATGATGTGCCCGTATCTGTTGCGATCAATGAGGCAGTGGAACTTGCAAAACGGTTTGGAGGAGAGGAAAGTCCCTCTTTTGTAAACGGTGTCCTTGCAAAGCTGGCGGTATAGCTGGAGGGTGTGTATATTATGGCGGGAAATGTGTACACAGTCGGACAGGTAAACGCATATATCCGTAATATGTTTACACAGGATTTTATGCTGAATCGGATCTACGTGAAAGGCGAGGTATCAAACTGTAAATATCATACGTCAGGCCATATATATTTTTCTCTGAAGGATGAGTCCGGAACGATTGCCTGTGTCATGTTCGCAGGGCAGCGGAGCGGGCTCTCTTTTCGTATGTCCGAAGGACAACAGGTTATTGTGCTGGGGTCTGTCAGTGTTTATGAAAGAAACGGGACTTACCAGCTTTATGCCAAAGAAATCCGGCTGGACGGAGAGGGAGTCCTTTATGAAAGATTTCAGGCCTTGAAAAAGGAACTGGAAGAGATGGGGATGTTTGCAGCAGAATATAAAAAGCCGATACCGGCTTTTGCTATGCGGATCGGTGTAGTTACGGCTTCCACCGGAGCGGCCATCCGGGATATCATGAATATATCCTCAAGAAGGAATCCTTATGTACAGCTTCTTCTTTATCCGGCCCAGGTACAGGGGGAAGGTGCGGCAGAAAGCATTGTAAAAGGGATTTCTGTTTTGGAAAAAGCCGGAGTGGACGTAATGATCGTTGGCAGAGGCGGAGGTTCTATCGAGGACTTGTGGGCTTTTAATGAGGAGAGCGTGGCGAGGGCGATTTTCCATTGCAGCGTTCCTGTGATCTCGGCTGTAGGACATGAAACAGATACCACGATTGCCGACTTTGTGGCGGATCTTCGTGCGCCCACTCCATCGGCAGCTGCAGAGCTGGCTGTGTGGGATTACAGATTGTTTGCCGGGCAGATAGATGAATATGGCAGAAAGCTTAGAAAAAATATGGGACGTCAGCTGGAACTGGCTCGTCTGAAAAAAGACCAGTATGCGTCCAGATTAAAATATCTGCATCCGGGAGTGGCGTTGATCCAGAAAAAGCAGAGACTTGCAGATGCAGAAGATACGCTTCGGCAGCTTATGGAAAAGCGTATGGAGGGGAACCGTCATCGTCTGGCACTCTGTGCGGAGCGGATCAGAGGCCTTTCTCCGGTTGAAAAATTGGGAAAAGGCTTTGCCTATGTGGAGCAGACAGAAAATGGAAAAAAAGCAGCTGTAAAAAGTGTATCGCAGGTGCGTCCCGGTCAGGAACTGGATGTTTATGTGACTGACGGCCAGATACATGTAAGAGCAGAAAAGATAAGGGAGGCGTCTTATGGACGAGAGTAATAAACAGATACAGCAGCCGGAAGAAGAGCGTACTCTGGAAGAGGAATTTCAGGAGCTGGAGCAGGTGCTGGAGGCAATGGAGCAGGAAGTGACGCTGGAGGAATCGTTCCGTCTTTATCACAGAGGAATTGATCTTCTGAAAGCCTGCAGTGATAAGATTGACCGTGTAGAAAAACAAATTCAGATATTGGATGAAGAAGGAGAAAGCCATGGATTCTGAACAGATGAAGTTTGAAAAAGCAAGGGAAGCAAAAGTGAAAGAGATCGAGGAGATTTTGCAGGCCTATCTTCCGAAGAAGGAAGGCTTCCAGAAAATCATTATGGAGGCTATGGAATACAGTCTGATGGCTGGCGGAAAAAGGATACGGCCTATGCTGATGCAGGAAATGTATCATCTTTTCGGCGGAAAGGAAAAGCTGATATATCCCTTTATGGCCGCGATTGAGATGATCCATACGTATTCTCTTGTCCATGACGATTTGCCGGCCATAGACAATGATGACTATCGTAGAGGTAGAAAGACAACCCATGTAGTTTATGGAGAAGATATGGGAATCCTTGCGGGAGATGCTCTTTTGAATTATGCTTTTGAAACGGCGGCTACCGCTTTTGCAGATTTCCCGGAGGACAGTCTTCTGATTGGAAAAGCAATGGGGATTCTTGCAAAAAAGGCAGGGATTTACGGGATGATCGGAGGTCAGGTGACGGATGTCAGGGAAACAGGCCATAAGCTGTCCAGGGAGAAGCTGGATTTCATTTATGCTCTGAAGACAGGGGCGCTGATCGAGTCATCCATGATGATTGGTGCTGTTCTTGCAGGCGCTTCGGAAGAAGAAATAAAGCAGGCGGAAAAAATAGCAGCAAAAACCGGTTTTGCTTTCCAGGTACAGGATGATATTTTGGATGTGACAAGTACCAGTGAGACTCTTGGCAAACCGGTGCATAGCGATGAAAAAAATGAAAAGACAACCTACGTAACATTGGTTGGAATAGAGGAAGCAAAAAAAATCGTAGAGAGGGAGTCTGAAGAAGCCATCAGGATACTTGAGACCCTTCCGGGGGAAAAAGGCTATCTTACCTGGCTTCTTGAGGAGCTTATCCATCGGGAAAAATAAGGAGCATTGCCATGCTGTTAGAGCGGATCGAAAAAGAAAATGATATTAAAGAATTAAATATGGAAGAGCTGGATCAGCTTGCCGGGGAAATCCGGGAATTTCTGATTCAGAAGATCAGTCTCACCGGGGGACATTTGGCTTCAAACTTAGGAGTTGTAGAGCTTACCATTGCTATGCACCGCGTTTTTACTTTGCCAAAAGACAAAATGATCTGGGATGTGGGGCATCAGTCTTACACCCATAAAATACTGACCGGGAGAAGAGCAGGATTTGACGCACTGCGAAAATACGGAGGGATGAGCGGATTCCCTAAAAGGAAAGAAAGTCCCTGTGATGCCTTTGATACCGGACACAGTTCTACATCCATATCGGCAGGTCTTGGCTATGTAGAGGCAAGAGATCTTAAGGGTGAAGACTACAGTGTGATTTCTGTGATTGGCGACGGAGCCATGACAGGCGGTATGGCTTACGAGGCGCTGAATAATGCGGCGCATCTTAAAACGAATTTTATTATTGTTCTCAATGATAACTACATGTCCATTTCAGAAAATGTGGGCGGCATGTCCAATTATCTTGCGCAGCTTCGGACAGCTGATTTCTATACGGGACTGAAAAAGGGAGTCACAAACGCTCTTCATAAAATTCCCACAGTGGGCGATCATATGATTGAGCAGATCAGGAGAACAAAGAGCAGCATCAAACAGCTTGTGGTTCCCGGGATGCTTTTTGAAGATATGGGAATTACTTATCTTGGACCGATCCCGGGGCATGATATCAGTATGCTCTGCCGGGCTTTCCGGGAAGCAAAGAAAGTAGAAGGGCCCGTCCTTCTCCATGTTCTGACTCAGAAAGGAAAAGGCTATGCGCCGGCAGAGAAGGATCCATCCCGGTTCCATGGAACAGGACCCTTTGACATCAGTACCGGAGAGCCGCTGCAGAAAGCATCCAAAGATACATATACCGATATTTTTTCTAAGGTAATCTGTGATATAGGGAAACATGATCCGAATGTGGCGGTCATTACGGCGGCTATGGCAGACGGCACAGGACTTTCGGCATTTGCCAGATATTTCCCGAAGCGGTTCTTTGATGTTGGTATCGCCGAGGGACATGGCGTTACATTTGCAGCCGGACTGGCAGCCGGAGGCATGCATCCGGTATTTGCAGTATATTCCTCCTTTCTGCAGAGGGGGTACGACCAGCTGATCCATGATGTAGGGCTTCAGAATCTTCCGGTAGTTTTGGCAGTAGACCGGGCAGGTCTGGTGGGAAGTGACGGTGAGACCCATCAGGGAATCTTTGATCTGTCTTATCTTGGAGGGATTCCTAATATGACGGTCATTTCCCCTAAAAATCGATGGGAGCTTGCCGATATGCTAAGGTTTGCTGTGCAATTTGACGGCCCTGTTGCAATACGCTATCCACGAGGCACAGCTTATGACGGCTATGAAAAATACCGCGCCCCAATCTGTTATGGGAAAAGCGAAGTGATCTATGAAGAAGAAGGCATTGCTTTGATCAGTGTGGGACATATGTTTGAGGAGGCTGAAAAAACCCGGAGAGCTATCAAAAAGATCGGCTATAACTGCAGCCTTATCAACGCAAGGTTTGTAAAGCCTCTTGACGGGGAAATGATCGATGAGCTCTCGAAGACTCATCGTTTGATCGTAACAATTGAAGAAAATATCCTGTGCGGCGGCTTTGGCGAGCGGGTATCGGATTATGTTCTGAAAAATCATATTCCGGTGCAGGTGCTTAGCCTGGCTTTGCCGGATGATTATATTGAACATGGAAGCGTGGATCTCCTTCGTCGGGAGGTGCTTCTGGATGCCGATTCTATGACAAAGAGGATCGTGACAGAATATGTTCAGCTTCAGCAGGAAGAGGAGAGAAAATGAAAGAACGCTTGGATGTTTTACTTGTAAAAAGAAATCTTGCCGAATCGAGGGAGAAGGCTAAGGCCGTTATTATGTCCGGAAATGTATTTGTAGACGGACAGAGGGAGGATAAGGCCGGCGCCTCCTTTTCCGAGGAAGTGCAGATTGAGGTAAAAGGAAATACGCTTCCCTATGTAAGCAGAGGGGGATTGAAGCTGGAAAAGGCTATGGCTAATTTTGATGTTTCTGTGGAAGGGAAAGTCTGCACAGATGTAGGTTCTTCTACAGGAGGATTTACGGACTGTATGCTGCAGAACGGAGCGAGAAAGGTGTATGCCATTGACGTGGGGAGAGGTCAGCTTGCCTGGAAGCTTCGGCAGGATGAGCGGGTTGTCTGCATGGAAAAAACAAATATCCGTTATGTGACGCCGGAAGATTTGGGAGAAAGAATAGACTTTTCGTCTATTGATGTATCTTTTATTTCCCTTACGAAAGTGCTTGAGCCGATCCGGAATTATCTTCAGGAAAACGGGCAGATTGTGGCTCTTATTAAGCCGCAGTTTGAAGCCGGACGGGAGAAAGTCGGAAAGAAAGGCGTTGTCAGGGAAGCGTCTACTCATGAAGAAGTAATAGAAAAAGTGATCGATTATGCAAAGTCTATTGGATTTAACGTATTGAATGTGGAATTTTCTCCAATTAAAGGACCGGAAGGAAATATCGAATATCTGGTTCATCTGGAGAAATGTCCGGAGGGGGAAGGAAAAGTGGCAGAGGGAATTTCTATTGACCAGACAGTTTCAGAAGCCTTTCATCAGCTGGCAAAATAGGATACGGCAAATAGAAGGAAAAGATAGTGAGGTAAAAAATGGAACGGTTTTATATAGTCACCAATGACGGAAAAGACAAAGACAGGAAAATAACGAGACATATTTGTGATATACTGAAAAGGGCCGGAAAAACATGTCTTTTAGCACAGAAAGATGAAAAGAAAAATATCATACCGGACACAGTTCCCCGGGAGCTGGACTGCGCCATTGTTATCGGTGGGGATGGAAGCCTGATAGAAGTGGCAAGACTGGTAAAAAGCGAAATTCCTATACTTGGCATTAATATGGGCACTTTAGGCTATCTTACGGAAGTGGAGATTTCTGATCTGGACGAGGCTATTGGGAAAATCCTGGATGGAAATTACCAGATTGAAAGCCGGATGATGCTGGAGGGGAGTTTTGAAAAAGCAGACAGCGACATTGCCCTCAATGACATTGTAGTTTCCAGGAAAGGAGACCTTCGGGTTATCCATTTCAATATCTATGTGGATGGCGCTTTTTTAAATTCTTATGAGGCTGACGGTATGATCGTATCGACGCCCACAGGGTCTACGGCGTATAATCTGTCTGCAGGAGGTCCGATTGTAGAACCGACGGCATCCATGATCGTTCTGACCCCTATCTGTTCTCATGCTCTCAATACCAGCAGTATCGTTCTTCCGGCAGAAGATGAGATTGTTATTGAGATAGGAGAAGGACGAAACGGGAGAGAAGAAGAGGTTTTTGTTACCTTTGACGGAGCAGATGTGGTAGAATTGAGAACGGGAGATAAAGTGACTATTACAAAATCCCAACATGAGACAAAGCTCATGAAATTAAGCAAAGTCAGCTTTTTGGAAATATTACGCAGGAAAATGAAAGGAAACTAGCACAATGAAAATCAACCGACATGCGAAGATTGTGGAACTGATCAATAAACACCGCATTGAAACGCAGGAAGAACTGGCGGAATATCTGAATAAAGAGGGATTTAAAGTAACCCAGGCTACAGTTTCAAGGGATATTCGTGACCTGAAGCTTACAAAAGTACCTACTGACGATGGAAAGCAAAGATATGCTGTCCACCAGAAGGATGAATCAGAGATGAGTGAAAAATATATCCGTGTTCTGAAAGATGGTTTCGTTTCCATGGATATGGCACAGAATATTTTAGTGATCAAGACAGTCTCCGGTATGGCGAGTGCTGTGTGCGCCGCTCTGGATGCAATGAGATGGAATGAAATCGTAGGCAGTATTGCTGGAGATGACACGATCATGTGTGCCATCCGCAGTGTGGAAGATACTGTCAGCGTTATGGATAAAATCAGTAAGATTGTTTTATAAGGGCACTTAGGAGGACATATGTTACAGAATCTGCATGTGAAAAACCTGGCTCTGATCGATGAAATTGAAGTGGATTTCAAAGAAGGGCTGAACATACTGACAGGGGAGACCGGAGCGGGAAAATCTATTATTCTTGGTTCGGTCAGCCTTGCGCTTGGAGCCCGGTATTCGACAGATATTTTAAGAAAGGGTGCACAGTATGGTTTTGTGGAACTGACCTTTTCAATAGAAAATGAAAAACAGGAAAAGCAGCTGAACAAACTGGATATCTATTCGGAAGAGGGAGAAGTGGTGCTTAGCAGACGCTTAATGGAAGGCAGGAGTACCAGCAAGATCAATGGTGAGACAGTGCCGATCTCCCTTCTGAAAGAAGCGGCCGGCATTCTGATCGATATACACGGACAGCACGAGCATCAGTCCCTTCTCTACAAGAAAAAACAGCTGGAAATCCTGGACAATTTTGCAGCGGACAAGATTCAAAAGACAGCAGAGCAGGTAAAAGCTGCCTATGCGGAATACAAAAAATGGAAAAAAGAGCTTGAACAGGCGGACAAAGATGAAGCAGAGCGTGCAAAGGAACTCTCCTTTCTGGAATTTGAAATAAAAGAGATTACTGAGGCAGGGCTTAGAAAAGGTGAGGATGAGGAACTGGAGGAAGCCTACCGCCGCATGGTAAACAGCCAGAAAATCGTAGCGGGAGTAAACGAGGCTCATGGTCACACAAGTGAGAGCAGTGACAGTGCCAGCGAATCCATCAGCAGAGCGATCCGCTGCCTGGCTGATGCGGCAGGAATGGATGAACAGGCCGGCGGCCTGTACGAACAGCTGATAGAGATTGACAGTTTATTAAATGATTTTAACCGGGAACTTTCTGCCTACAGTAAGAGCCTGGATTTTTCAGAAGAAGAGTTTGCACAGACGGAAGAGAGGCTCAATGAAATTAACCGGCTGAAAATAAAATACGGAAACAGTATTGAAGAAATTCAGACCTACTGCAAAGAGAAGGAAGAACGGCTTAAAGTATTAAATGACTATGACTGTTATCTGGAACAGTTAAGGAGCAGCCTCCAAAAAGCGGAAGATGAATTGGATAAGCAGACAAAGAAGCTGACAGATTTGCGGCAAAAGGAAAGCGCCGTTTTTGCAAAAAAAATCCAGGGAGGACTTAAGGATCTTAATTTTGCAAATGTACAGTTTGAGATTGCTTTTGACCTTCTTCCGGAGTATACTTCATCCGGAAGAGATGATGTGGAATTTATGATATCCATGAATCCGGGAGAGCCGGTCAAACCGCTTTCGGAAGTGGCGTCAGGAGGAGAACTTTCCAGGATTATGCTGGCCATCAAGACAGTTATGGCGGATAAAGATGAAATCCCCACATTGATTTTTGATGAAATTGATGTAGGGATCAGCGGACGCACGGCACAGAAAGTTTCGGAGAAAATGGCGGTAATAGGCAGAAGCCATCAGGTAATCTGCATTACCCATCTTGCACAGATCGCTGCCATGGCAGACGCTCATTATGTGATTGAAAAGACGGTGGAAAATGAAAGGACAAGGACAGGCATCCGTCTGCTAAGCAATGAGGAATCTGTGGATGAACTGGCAAGGATTCTCGGAGGTGCAAAGATTACCGAGGCTGTCCGTGAAAATGCAAGAGAAATGAAAGAACTCGCAAAAAGCTCACATTGATAAATTGATAAGGGGGAAAATTATGGCTTCAAAGACGGGAAACAGGCGAAAGAAAAGCCCGACGAAAAAAAAGAAGAACGTACAGCAGAGCTTTGTGGCTGATGAAATTACCATATGGCTTACACTTGCAGTCAGTATTCTTCTGCTTTTAAGCAATTTTGGCCTGGGAGGATTTGCAGGGGAGGCAGTCTCTTCCTTTTTGTATGATCTGTTTGGTTACGGTGCTTATTTAATGCCCTTTCTTTTGTTTGGGGGCGTTGCTTTTACAGTTTCCAATAAAGGAAATAGGAGTGCTTATATAAAGACCGGGGCAGCAACTATGCTTTTTATCCTGATCTGCACCTTTCTGGAACTTCTGGTGTTGGAAGGCGGAATGCTCGGCAACTTTCTGGCGGGGATTCTCACTCCGGCCATTGGTACAGCAGGAACTTATGTTGTTGTAATTATTCTGATGATCATCTGTATGGTGATCATTACAGGAAAATCTGCTCTGAAAGGTGTAACGGAGCGGGGAGGACAGGCGTACGGCAGAGCGCGGGAGGATGCGGCGCGGCGCCGGGAACTTCACGAGACCCGTCGCCTTAATCGGATCAAGGAGGAAGAAAAGGAAATTGAAAAAGCCCGAAAAGCCGGACTTCTTGATGCAAAAGCAGAGAAGAAAAAAGAAGAGAAAAGTGAAGCAAAAAGAAAGGACAGACTGGTATCAGGGGTATCTTTCGATACAACATTAAAAGATGCCAAGAAGTCTCCTGATCTTAGAGAACTTACACCGGAGGAAGAACCGGCGCCGACAGAAAATATCCGGGAAGAAGAGCCGCAGTTTGTCATTAACCGCGCCACAGTTCCGGATATTCCCGATGAAGAATTACTGCCGGACAGTGAAGAAATCCCGGCACCGGAGACAGCAAAAGCGGAGCCATTGGAAGAGCAGATTTTGGTTCCGGCGCCGGCAGAGGAAAACAGAGGGAAGAAAACAAAAATGGGAGCAGCGGCTGTGGCGGATGAGGCGGCTATGGTTAGTCAGGCAGTCGAAGCGGCGGAGGCGAAGCCGAAAAAGGTCTACAAGATTCCGCCTCTTTCCCTTCTTACACGAGGGAAAAAAGGAGGGGGAGATTCCGATGCTCACCTTAGGGAGACAGCCCGTAAGCTTCAGGAGACGCTCCACAGCTTTGGAGTCAATGTAACCATTACCAATGTAAGCTGCGGACCTTCGGTAACCCGCTATGAAATGCAGCCGGAACAGGGGGTAAAAGTCAGCAAGATCGTAGGGCTCACTGATGATATCAAGCTCAATCTGGCAGCGGCGGATATACGGATCGAGGCGCCCATTCCAGGGAAAGCAGCTGTTGGGATCGAGGTGCCAAATAAAGAAAACGCAGTGGTAAATTTAAGGGATCTGCTGGAATCTGAAGAATTTAAGAACAGCAGTTCCAAACTGGCATTTGCGGCAGGAAGAGATATTGCGGGAAAAGCAGTGGTGACAGACATTGCAAAAATGCCTCACCTACTGGTGGCGGGAGCTACAGGATCAGGAAAATCTGTCTGCATTAATACGTTGATCATGAGTATTTTGTATAAGGCGACTCCGGATGAAGTAAAGCTGATCATGGTTGACCCGAAAGTGGTAGAGCTTAGCGTGTACAACGGCATTCCCCATCTGATGATCCCGGTTGTGACAGATCCCAAGAAGGCAGCCGGGGCACTCAACTGGGCAGTCGCGGAAATGACAAAGCGCTATCAGCTGTTTGCACAGTATAATGTCCGGGATCTGAAAGGATTTAATGAAAAGGCAGAGGCCGCAGAAAAGGCAAGACATTCGGAAGAAGAGGATATTCCAAAGAAAATGCCTCAGATTGTTATTATCGTGGATGAGCTTGCAGACCTTATGATGGTTGCACCGGGAGAAGTGGAGGAGGCAATCTGCCGTCTGGCACAGCTTGCAAGAGCGGCCGGCATTCACCTTGTCCTTGCAACGCAGAGACCTTCTGTCAACGTCATTACCGGTCTGATCAAGGCGAATATGCCGTCGCGGATTGCATTTTCTGTATCTTCAGGTGTGGATTCACGTACGATCATCGACATGAACGGAGCTGAGAAACTCCTTGGAAAAGGTGATATGCTGTTCTATCCATCCGGATATCAGAAGCCGGCCAGAGTGCAGGGGGCATTTGTATCTGACAAAGAAGTACAGAATGTGGTAGAATATCTGAAAAAGCAAAATGGGGAAGCCGCCTACAACGAAGAGGTCGTAACTCATGTAAATACCAGTGCGGCCGGAGTTTCATCCGGAGGAGGCATTGCCGGATCGTCAGAGGAAGAAGAAAGAGATGTTCATTTTGTAGAGGCGGGAAAACTGATCATTGAAAAAGAAAAAGCATCTATCGGTATGCTGCAGCGCGCTTTTAAAATAGGATTCAACCGGGCGGCCCGCATTATGGATCAGCTCTGCGAGGCAGGCGTAGTCGGTGCGGAAGAAGGTACAAAGCCAAGGAAGGTATTAATGTCAATGGAAGAATTTGAACAGTTCATTGATGAATACATATAAAGAACAAAGGAAAGGACGGGAAGGGAAATGAAAACAGATATTCAGATTGCGCAGGAAGCGCAGATGGCTCACATCAAAGAAGTAGCAGCATCCATAGGGATTCAGGAGGAAGATCTGGAGTTTTATGGCAAATATAAGGCAAAGCTTTCAGATGAACTGTGGGAAAAAATAAAGGATAAAAAAGACGGGAAGCTGGTTCTTGTTACAGCGATCAATCCCACTCCGGCAGGGGAAGGTAAGACAACCACTACAGTCGGACTTGGACAGGCAATGGCAAAGCTTGGGAAAAAAGCGCTGATTGCCCTTAGAGAACCATCTCTTGGACCGTGTTTTGGAATCAAGGGAGGCGCAGCAGGCGGAGGATATGCTCAGGTTGTGCCGATGGAAGATCTGAATCTGCATTTCACTGGAGATTTCCACGCGATCACATCCGCCAACAATCTTTTGGCGGCGCTTTTGGACAATCATATCCAGCAGGGAAATGAGCTTGGTATTGATCCAAGACAGGTTGTGTGGAAACGCTGTCTGGATATGAATGACAGATCTCTTAGAAATATAGTGGTAGGATTGGGGAAGAAGACAGATGGAATGGTAAGAGAGGATCATTTTGTCATCACTGTCGCTTCTGAAATTATGGCAATCCTTTGTCTTGCTGATGATATTTTTGATCTGAAAAAGAGACTTGGCAAAATCATTGTAGCCTACAACTTCAAAGGCGAACCTGTTACGGCAGATGACCTTCACGCCACAGGAGCCATGACCGCCCTTTTGAAAGATGCCATTAAACCCAATTTGATTCAGACGCTGGAACATACTCCGGCTCTGGTTCACGGAGGGCCTTTTGCCAATATTGCACATGGCTGCAACAGTGTACGTGCCACAAAAATGGCGCTGAAACTGAGTGATATCACGATCACAGAGGCAGGATTCGGAGCAGATCTGGGAGCTGAAAAATTCATGGATATTAAGTGCCGGAAAGCAGGACTTTCTCCGGATGCAGTAGTTTTAGTTGCAACTGTGCGTGCTTTGAAGTATAATGGAGGAGTTGCAAAGGATAAACTTTCAGAAGAAAATCTGGAAGCCCTTGCAAAAGGAATTGTAAATCTTGAAAAACATATTGAAAATATTCAGAAATACGATGTTCCTGTTATCGTAACACTCAATTCCTTTGTGACAGATACAGAGGCTGAAAACGAATTTATCCGTCATTTCTGCGAAGAGAGAGGATGTGAATTTGCTCTTTCTGAAGTATGGGAGAAAGGCGGAGATGGAGGGGTTCAGCTGGCAGAAAAAGTACTGGATACACTGGAGAAGAAAGAAAGTCATTTCCATCCATTATATAAAGACGAATTATCTTTGAAAGAAAAAATTGAGACAATCGCCAAAGAAATCTATGGAGCAAGAGGAGTTATTTACGAGCCGACGGCGGAAAAACAGCTTGCCAAAATTGAAAATATGGGCTTTGGCGAACTTCCGGTCTGTATGGCAAAGAATCAATATTCACTGTCAGACGATGCAACAAAACTCGGAAGGCCGACGGACTTTGATATACACATTCGCGAAGTATATGTGAGCGCCGGCGCCGGATTCGTTGTTGCTTTAACTGGCGCGATCATGACAATGCCGGGACTTCCAAAAGTACCTGCTGCAAATGGAATCGATGTATCAGATGAGGGGAATATCACAGGACTGTTCTAAGGAGAGAGGAATATGCCCCGAATGACAGGCAGAATAGGAAAAAAAATATCAGTAAACAGTAACCAGAAACAATATCATACACGACTTGGCAGGCAGGGGGAGAATGCCTGCCTTGTTGGCGTACTTCGGAATAAATTAACAGGGGGTATCGGACGATGAAATGCAGATACTGCGGATGCGAAATTCCATCTGGGGAGTTGTATTGCCCGGAGTGCGGAGAAGAAGTACAGATTGTGCCGGACTATAATCCGTTAGATGATGTGCTTGCCGCACAGGTGAAAGGGGCAATTGATGGCAGTGAACGTCCCTTGGACGACTATGATTATGAGGAATATCATACAGCCAGTATACAGGGAAGACGGAAAAGTTCCGCGCAAAGAGAAAGAAATGGAGCAAGGGAGAGGAGAGACTCCAGAGAAAATACGTTGACGCGGAATACATCTTCCGGAAGAAGAACCGGAAGGACTTCCGTTGACCCGGCGTTGGAAAGGGAGAGAAGAAAACGTCAGGCAGAAAGGAAAAGAGCCAAGAAAAAAAAGCTTAGAAGAAAAATTATCATTTTGCTTATCCTGTTTTTTGTTGCGGTAGGAGCAGGTATCTTCTTTCTGTATCAAAATTCCTATGCAGGACAGGTGCGGAAAGGAGAAAAGGCAGCGTCAGAGAAAAATTATGACGAGGCGGAAAGATATTATAAGAACGCAATAGAAAAATCACCAGAAAGGGCGGAAGCATATACCGGTCTTGCGGATGTTTATATGGCGCAGGATGAACAGGAAACAGCAGAGAAAATGTTCCTTAACGCTATTGACAGTAATCCGTCAGAATCACAAATTTATGAAGCTGCCATTCAGTTTTATATTGATACCAAGCAGCCCCAGGAGGCTTCAGTGATTTTGGAGGACGCCGAAGACAGTGTGCGTGAGGACTTGAGCAAATATGTTTCAGAAGCGCCTTCCTTCAGTCTGGATGATTCGGAAGTGTTCGAGGATGTGCAGCAGCTGACATTGGAATCCGATGGAGAAGCAATCTATTATACAACAGATGGAACAGAACCGACGACTTCCAGTACGAAATACAGTGAACCAATCCAGATTTCAGAAGGGACAACGACGATATCGGCAATTTCCGTGAACAAAGAAGGGATTCCAAGCCTTGCTGAAACAAAAGAATACACAGTTGAACTTCCTATTGAGGATGCCCCGGCAGTTTCGCCATCGACAGGACAGTATGACGAACCGACACAGATCGTGATCCAGGTTCCGGAAGGTTACACGGCATATTATACGACAGATAAAAGTAATCCAACAGAAAACTCAACGCAGTATACAGGACCTATCGACATGCCACAGGGAAGTACGATTTTCAAGGCAGTGCTCGTTAATGGAAAAGGCAGGCTTACAGCTGTTACTACAAGGAACTATGAACTGGTTTATTAAATTTATCTCCTTTTTTTAAAAATACTATTGCATGTCCATAAATAGAGAGTTATAATATTGATAAATAATTAACAGGAACAACAAATTTTTATCAATCTTAAAAGGAGATGCGAAACATGAGCAGATTTTGTTTACCAAGAGATATTTATCATGGAAAAGGCAGTCTGGAGGAATTGAAAAACCTGAAAGGGAAAAAAGCCATCCTTGTTGTAGGCGGCGGATCTATGAAACGCCAGGGTTTTCTTGATAAGGCGGTTGATTATCTGAAAGAAGCAGGAATGGAAGTAGAGGTTTTTGAAGGTGTTGAGCCGGATCCTTCTGTAGAGACAGTTATGAAAGGTGCAGAAGTCATGAGAAGCTTTCAGCCGGACTGGATCGTGGCTATGGGCGGAGGTTCTCCAATTGATGCAGCAAAGGCAATGTGGGCATTTTATGAATATCCGGATACATCCTTTGAAGACTTGTGTACACCGTTTAATTTCCCGGAACTTCGTCAAAAGGCAAAGTTTGCTGCAATTCCATCCACATCGGGAACAGCTACAGAAGTTACGGCTTTCTCTGTTATTACAAATTACCAGACAGGTGTAAAATATCCGCTTGCAGATTTTAACATTACACCGGATGTAGCTATCGTTGATCCTGATCTTGTAGCGGCACTTCCTGTAAAACAGGTGGCTTATACGGGTATGGACGCTTTGACACATGCAATTGAAGCGTATGTATCTACCCTGAACGGACCATTTACAGATCCACTTGCTTTGCAGGCGATAGAGATGGTACTGGATTATCTGCCGGCATCCTATAACTGCAACATGGAGGCAAGAGAGCAGATGCATTATGCACAGTGTCTGGCTGGAATGGCGTTTTCCAATGCACTGCTTGGTATTGTTCATTCTATGGCTCATAAAACAGGTGCAGCATTTTCAACCGGACATATTCCACATGGATGTGCCAATGCCATCTACCTGCCATATGTCATTAAGTACAATGCAAAAGATCCGGTTGCTGCAAAACGTTACGCAGAGATCGCCCGCCGCATGGGACTGGATGGAACATCTGAAAAAGCACTTATTAACAGCCTCTGTGAAAAGATTGATGAATTTAATGTTAAATTGAATATTCCAAAGACATTGAAAGAATTTGGAATTGATGAAAATGAATTTAAAGAAAAGGTGGCCAAAATTGCGGAACTGGCAGTCGGTGATGCATGTACAGGCTCCAATCCACGTTCTATCGATCCGGCTACAATGGAAAAACTGCTCACATGTACATATTACGGTGTAGAAGTTGATTTCTAAAAGCCGATAAAACATGAGGCAGGCGCTTGAGAAGGCACCTGCCTCATGTTTTGCAGTACTGAAAAAGCAGATGGATATGTATGACTCTTCAATAGGTACTGATTATCTTTTTGTAAATTTAGGGAAAATATTGATATTTGTTCACAATTGCATTATTATAAAATAAGTATGAATATTTAGGAGGAAGCGAGATGTACAAGATAGTAAAGGCTGAAAAACTGGCTGACAAGATTTATCTTATGGACGTGGAAGCGCCTCGTGTTGCAAGACACTGTGAGCCGGGGCAGTTTGTAATTGTAAAAATAGATGAGAAAGGGGAAAGGATTCCTCTTACCATCTGCGATTATGACAGAGAAGCAGGCACGATCACAATTGTATTCCAGTCAGTAGGAGCTTCAACAGAAAAGATGACAAATCTGAAAGAAGGCGATGCATTCCGTGATTTTACCGGACCGCTTGGATGTCCTTCAGAGTTTGTCCACGAAGATCTGGATTCGCTGAAAAATAAAAAGATGCTGTTTGTTGCAGGCGGTGTCGGAGCAGCTCCGGTATATCCCCAGGTAAAATGGCTGAAAGAGCATGGAATAGATGCTGATGTTATTGTGGGAGCAAAGACAAAGGATATGTTGATCCTTGAAGAGGAGATGAAAGCAGTTTCCGGAAATTATTATCCCTGCACAGATGACGGTTCCTATGGACATTCTGGTATGGTGACAACCATGGTAGAAGAACTGGTAAATGAAGGAAAGAAATATGACGTCTGTGTAGCTATCGGGCCTATGATCATGATGAAATTTGTCTGTCTGCTGACAAAGAAACTGGAGATTCCAACAATCGTCAGCATGAACCCGATCATGGTAGACGGTACCGGAATGTGCGGAGCCTGCCGCCTTCATGTTGGAGATGAAATTAAATTTGCCTGTGTAGACGGACCGGAGTTTGACGGACATCTGGTAAACTTCGATGAAGCGATGAAGAGACAACAGATGTATAAGACACAGGAAGGAAGAGCATTACTTAAATTACAGGAAGGCGATACCCACCATGGTGGATGTGGCCACTGCGGAGGTGATAACTAATGGCTGATATGTTAAAAAGAGTTCCTGTCAGAGAACAGGACGCAAAAGTAAGAGCGACAAATTTTGAAGAAGTATGTTATGGCTATAATAAAGAGGAAGCTATGGAGGAAGCAGCACGCTGCCTGAACTGCAAGAATGCAAAATGTATCCAGGGATGTCCGGTTTCCATTAATATTCCGGGATTTATTTCAAAAGTAAAAGAAGGAGACATTGAAGGCGCGTATGAAGTGATCGGAGAGTCTTCTGCCCTCCCGGCTATCTGCGGTCGTGTATGTCCGCAGGAGTCACAGTGTGAGTGCAAATGTATTCGGGGAATTAAAGGGGAGCCGGTTTCTATCGGTAAACTGGAAAGATTTGTTGCAGATTATGCTCTGGAAAACGATATTAAACCGAAAAAGGCAGAAAAGCTGAACGGGCACAAGGTCGCAGTTATCGGTTCCGGCCCATCCGGACTTACCTGTGCAGGGGACCTGGCAAAGCTTGGCTACGATGTAACGGTATTTGAGGCTCTTCATGAGCTTGGCGGCGTTTTGGTATATGGTATTCCCGAATTTCGTCTTCCGAAGGAAAAAGTTGTAAAAAAGGAGATTGAAAAGGTAAAAGAGCTGGGTGTGAAATTTGAGACAAACGTTGTGATCGGAAAGTCAACAACGATCGACCAGCTGATGGAAGAAGAAAATTTCGAGGCTGTCTTTATCGGGTCAGGAGCAGGCCTTCCTATGTTTATGGGCATTCCGGGAGAAACAGCAAACGGCGTATTTTCAGCCAATGAATATCTGACAAGAAGCAACTTAATGAAGGCATTTGATGATTCTTACGATACACCGATCGCTGCAGGTAAGAAAGTAGCAGTCATCGGAGGCGGAAACGTTGCTATGGATGCTGCAAGAACAGCACTTCGTCTCGGCGCTGAAGTACATATCGTGTACCGTCGAAGCGAAGCAGAGCTTCCGGCTCGAGTGGAAGAAGTTCATCATGCAAAAGAAGAAGGAGTTATTTTTGATCTTCTGACAAATCCGAAGGAAATCCTTGTGGATGAAAACGGATGGGTAAAAGGCATGAAAGTGATCAAGATGGAACTGGGAGAGCCAGACGCATCCGGAAGACGCCGTCCGGTAGAAATCCCTGGATCAGAGTATGAGATTGAAGTAGATACAGTTATCATGTCACTGGGTACTTCGCCAAATCCGTTGATTGCTTCCACGACAAAAGGTCTGGAAACCAACAGAAGAAAATGTATCGTTGCAGAAGAAGAAAACGGACAGACTTCCAAGGCATGTGTATTTGCCGGAGGAGATGCCGTAACAGGAGCAGCGACTGTTATCCTTGCTATGGGAGCCGGAAAAGCTGGAGCAAAAGGAATCCATGAACTGCTGTCACAGAAATAGACAAGATAAACTATGCAGGAAGATCCATCAAAAGATCTTCCTGTTTTTCTCTGTACGTAAGAGCTGTTCTTACATGCAGACATAATGAAAGTACGAGTATGAAAATGCCAAAATGAAGGAGAAAAGTCCGGATGAAAATAACTATCATTTCCGTTGGAAAGATAAAAGAGAAATACCTAAAGGATGCTATTGCAGAGTACGCGAAGAGATTGGGAAAATATTGCAGACTGGAAATTATAGAAGTAGCTGATGAGAAGACGCCGGATCAGGCCAGTGAAACAGTAGAGGAAGGAATACGGGCGAAAGAAGCAGAGAGGATCTTGAAAAATATCAAAGATGATATGTATGTGATCACACTGGAAATCCAAGGGAAAATGCTGACATCAGAAGAGCTGGCGGACAAGATTGAGACGCTTGGCATCCAGGGGAAGAGCAGCATTGCTTTTGTGATCGGCGGCTCCATCGGCCTTGGTAAGGCAGTATCGGACCGTTCTGATTTTGCTTTAAGCTTTTCCAGAATGACTTTTCCGCATCAGCTGATGAGGGTAATCCTATTGGAACAGATATACAGAGGATTCAGGATCATAAATGGGGAGCCGTATCATAAATAAATGCGTTTTTTTCGCATTTGGGTGTGATATGGTGTGAAGTAATAAATCATAGGAAGTACTTGGAAAGGGAGTGGACCAATAGTGTTTCACTCTTTTTTCGTAGGATTGAGAAATGAAATGACAGGGAAATAAACGAATGGTATAATGAAGAAAAATTGGTCGGATGATCGGAATTGGTATGGGAGATGAGCTTGTGAAAAAATTAGGTGAAGACACTGAAAAAATAATGTCGGAACGATTTGGAAAAGATACCATTATTGCATTGGCAACAGTAGAAAATGAGGTGCCTTTTGTACGTTATGTAAATGCTTATTATGAGAATGGTGCATTTTATATTATTACATATGCACTTTCAAATAAAATGAGGCATATGGAAAGCAACTCTACTGTTGCAATAGCTGGTGAATGGTTCACGGCACATGGAAAGAGTATAAATTTGGGATATTTCGGGAAAGAGGAAAATTATCGGATTGCCGAGAAATTAAAAAAAGTATTTTCTGAGTGGATCGACAATGGACATAATAATTTTGATGATGAGAATACTATAATTTTATGTGTAGAATTAACCGATGGACTGTTACTTTCACATGGAACAAGATATGAGTTTTAGTTTTCAGTTTCTGGTTTGTATGACAAATCCTAATTGAAAATATTCTCAATGGGATATAATATAAACAATAAGTATCGTATAAGAAGCAGGGAGGAATGATAGTATGATGTATCCTTTTATGACATTAAATGATGAAACGGAAATTGTTCATTCTGATATGCAGGATGATGGAAGAGTAAAAGTGTATATCGAAAGACCGGATGAACAATATGGATTTAAACATGCTACATGCTGGCTTCCCAATTACACATGGGAAGATATTTACCATTTTTCGGAAGAAGAGGTTAAACAATTTGAAGAGATAATAAGATCAACCGCTCATCTTATTATTGAATTTTCTCAGGAAGGGGGCTTTGAAAATGCCTCAAATCTTTAGAATGGGGGAATATTGGATTTATTTCTGGACAAATGAGAATAAACCTGTTGAACCAATTCACGTACATATCGCCAAAGGAAAGCCTTCCGAAAATGCAACAAAGGTATGGATTACCAGCGCAGGAAAATGTCTGCTCTGCAATAATAATTCAAGAATTCCTTCACATACGTTGCGCAATATTATGAGAATGATCGAGGCGCGTAGTGCTGATATTATTCAGAAGTGGTTTGCATATTTTGGAGAGATAAGTTATTATTGTTGATTTTTATTGGACCGCACTAGGATACGTTATGGAGAGCCGTATCATAAATAAATGCGGTTTTTTCTCACTTGGATATGTTATGGACAACCATATCACAAATAAATGAGGTTTTTTCGCATTTGGGTGCGATGTGGTGTAAGGGAATAAAGCACGTAAAGTATTTGGAAAGAGAGCGGATCGTTGATGTTCCGCTCTCTTTTTGCATATGCAAGAAAGAAAATGACAGGGAAATAAACGAATGTTATAATGAAGTAAAAGGTTTAATAAATTGGAAGTTGTGGAGGTGACATGTATGAATATTGCCCAAAATATTAAACATTCGTTTACTAAAAATAAGAAATACATTTTAATGGGTGGAACTATTGTGCTTTCAATTGTTGGAGCAAGTGTAGGATATGTTGTATTTAAAAATAATAGAGTTTCTTTTTCTGATTGGCTAAAATTAGCATCGAAAGAAGAGCTAGAAGAAATCTACGAAAAAATGCGTTTGAATTTCTGCAAAACTGGAATAAAACAATCTGGTATGGAACAAATAAGCCATGAATTGGGAGTTAGAGGAGCAAAAGAATGGTTTGAGAAACATCCACCAAACACAGATCCAAATTTCAGATGGACTGATGCAAATAGATGGGATTAAGATATAAAAACTAATCCTAAGTAGTAGAGCAGAAAATTGAAAGTTATAAAGGAGATACAATCATGAGTAAGGCATACGATTTTTTGAAAGAATGTGGATATTTTTATGTTTTAACGACAAATGGCGATTACCCTGCTGGTAGACCATTTGGTGTTGTAATGGAGCATGATGATAAATTATATATTTCAACAAACAATAGAAATCAAGCGCACAAACAACTAAGAGAAAATGGAAATATTCAAATATTAGCCAAAAAAGAAGGAACGAGAGAATGGTTAAGAATTACAGGTAAGGCAACGGAATGTGTTGACATTAACATGAAGCAGAAGATGTTAGAAGAATGTCCTATTCTTTCTAACCACTTTTCATCAGTACAAGAGGAAAAATATTTGCTTTTTCAAGTAGAAGTATTAGAAACTGAATTTCACTAACAAATCCTAATCTGCAAAGGAGTAAAAAGTATATGATTTTATATCACGGAAGCAATGTTATAGTCCAGGAACCGCAGATCTTGGAAAATGGTTTTTACAAAGATTTCGGCTACGGATTTTATTGTACAATTTTAGAAAAGCAGGCGAAACGCTGGGCTTTGACAAAACGTAGAAGGCATATTGTAAATTTTTATGAATATTCACCCGATAAGAGCCTGAATATTAAAAAGTTTAGTGAGATGACAGAGGAATGGTTACAGTTTGTTGTAAACTGCCGGCTTGGCTTAAAACATGATTATGATGTTGTCGAGGGCCCAATGGCGGATGATACAATCTGGGATTATGTTGAGGATTATATGGCTGAACGAATTTCGAAAGAGGCGTTCTGGGAACTGGTTAAGTTTAAGTATCCGACACATCAGATTGTATTCTGTACAGAGAAAGCATTACAGACTATCAAATTCGAAGGGAGTTATTCGCTATGACAAATAAATTTTTCCCGGAAGAGCAAATAACCGAGAATGATCTTTATTTTTTATGTTATATGATAGAACGTGTAGCAAGGAAATTACATCAGAAAAACAAATATATTGTTAATTCTATAGCGAAAGATGAGTGGGTGCGTCTGATCAGCCTGGCCAATGTACTTCACTGTGAGAATCCTCTGAAAATTGAAGATCAATGGATTGAAGAGTATAAGCTGGAAAAGGGAAATTTTGATATAACGGATGTGGATTTAGAACTGGTAGATGAGATTCCATCAGAAACACAGATGGGGAAAGTATATACAAGGCTGATTCTGTCAACGTTACAGCCAGAGGAGGATTATATTGATGGAATGATCCGGGTATACAATGATGAAATATGTGACACGCTTGACAATTACAACAGCAGTGCATATTATGAACCATCTTATGTGATAACAAGAGCTTACAATAATGGAGGATTTTAAAGAGTTGTCTCAAAAATTCTTGATAAAAATGTTTAAATGGATTCATTACTATGTTAAGAATACTAGCAAATTTGGCAATTTTGATTGGTAGCGATTGTCCTTATCAGAAAATATAATAGAGTTATCGAAAGAGGTAAGGAGGAAATGTAATGAGTTTGGGAAACAGTTTATTTCAAGCGAGAAAGAAATGTGGACTTTCACAGGAAGACGTAGCAGACAAACTTGGAGTCAGTAGACAAACAGTTTCAAAATGGGAAACCGATGAAACGGTTCCTGACATTCGCCAATCGAAAAAGATGGCGGTTCTTTATCATGTATCATTGGATGAACTGATTGACTTTGATATTGATTTCAAGGAAATTCAAGACGCTATTGCTAAAACAAGTGAGGAAGTCGAAGAAAAAATCAACTGGACAAATGCCTGGGGAAAAAAATACCCTATTCTTCTTCAATATCAGGCAAATGTAAACATTCCTAATTATGCCCATAGAATCAACGTGATGTTAGACGAATTAAAGCAGGAATACAATTTCAGTGAGCAGGATGCGATGCTGGTTCTAAAAGATATTTTATATAATGTCTGGAAAAATCGCAAAAACAAATAAATTGCCTCAGAAGAACAAATTAAAGAGTAGATAACTGCACTTGGATACGTTATGGGGAACCGCGTCACGAGTAAGTGTGGTTTTTCGCATTTGGATATGATATGGTGGGAAGTAATGAATCATGAAGATCAGCAGGACTTGATTTTGCACACATCGTGTTAGTTGTTTATATGCCAATTTTTCATATCGTACCATTAGAAAACGTTGGATAGAGTTTAGAGAGAGTTTGGAAACAGGCAAATCCTAATTTGAAAATAACCTTAATGGGATATCTATAATCATCCAAAGACCTGGTAATCTGGAAGTTAAGGAGGTACATAACAATGAATAAAATGATTGCATATTGTGGACTGGATTGTGAACACTGCGATGCATATCTTGCAACAATGAATGACGATCAAGAATTGAGAAAAAAGACAGCAAAGCTATGGGCTGAATTGAATAATGTTGGAGCTATCCTGGAGAATAATCCATCTGCTTTGAAGAATTTGAAAGGATAAATCCTATCGAAGCTTACTGCCTGCGAAGGAGGACGTTGGAGATAAAAATACTGTCACCCGGTAAGAGCGGCAGTATTTGTTACTTTTTCAAAAATTCAGTTGGTGTAATCGCCGGAACTGAAGAACCAGCAAAGTCTTTAATATTCCTTGTGAGGATATAGCTTGCACCGTTTCGTTCTGCTACGGCATCCACAACTGCATCTTCGAAGTCCGGCATGGAACACATAAGTGCGGTATGAATATCTACACTCTGTACATCAGCAAAGGTGACAATCTGGGAAAGCTGTTCAATCCGTTCCTTCGCCTTTTGTGCGGACTGGAATGCCTTGCGGAGCATATAGAAAATATCTGTGGCGGCAGAAGTGGAAAGCAGACATTCTACATCGGTTTCAATAGCCTTGCGGAGCGCCTGGTAGGAATCGGTGAAGAATGATTCCCTTTTCTGGATAATATCCAGAATGACATTAGTATCAATCAGTATTCTCATTGTCTGGATAACCGCTCCTCTCGTATGGTATTTTTATCTATTGCCTTCTCATGCGGGACAATTCCTACGAGGTCATCCAGAAGCGCAAGCTTATTGACAGCGGGGCTTGTGAGGCGGGCGATACTTTTTCCGTTTTTGGTAATGAAAATATCTTGGGATTCTGCCATTTCCAGATATTTTCCGAGATTGTTTTTTAATTCAGTTGCAGTAATGATCATACGAATCCCTCCTTTGTTCGGGATATGTTTCTATATTGTTATTATACGCAAATCGAGCGAAAATATCAACAAAAAATTGTACGATATAAAACGTTCGAAAATAGTAGAAGATTATACTCTCTAAAAATCGAACGGTAAAATTGATGTTAAAAAGGAGTTTCGCGGGAAAAAACTGGCTTCGCTATTGGTACATAATTTGACTGTTGAAATATTGAAACAAGGGAAAATACCATTTTACAGTGTTTCAGTGACCAATATCGCATCACAGGCAGTTGCGATCCGAAGCGGTTATATGCCTTTATGGACGGATACATTTGGTGTTCGGGGGATTTAGTGATGGATTCCATTTTTTCAATAGCAGGAACAAAAATTAAAATCTGGATTTGAGAGGTGTTTTATGAAACGAGAGTTAGGAATTGCCCGCTGTGGCCTTGCCTGTTGTTTGTGCTCAGAAAATGAGACGTGTTCTGGCTGTGATTCGGGCGAATGTCCGGATAAGAATTGGTGTGAAAACAGGAAATGTTCAATTTCTAAAAGAATTGAGCATTGTTATGAATGCAAGGATACATGCACAAAAGGCTTATTAAGTAAAATAAAACCGTATGCTTTTACAGAATTTGCCAGAAGATATGGTGAGGATTACCTTTTGGACTGCCTTGAAAGAAATGAGAAGAAAGGAGTGATTTATCATCGTGAAGGCATAAATGGTGATTATGATGATTTCGATGACGTGGATGCACTGATAGAATATATAAAAACCGGATATAGATAAATTTGGGGATTTGGAGGAACTGTTCAGTTCCTCCTTATTTTATGTCTTAATGTTATCAGAACCTGAGTCCATTCTTTCTTCCGTGTTAAGAAAATTCCAATAATTGCAATAATAAAGATAATCGGTGCTATTCTGACAAACAACCATTCAAATGAGTGAAATGCCACTCCAAGAACAGCAGTTTCAGGGTTACTATAATCCCAACCTAAATAAGGACTATTTAATATTATAAAGCCTGCAAAAACCATTACTATGATTGTACATAATGAAATAAGCAGCCAACGAATAATTTTTCTTCTCATGTTTTTTCTCTGCGCCAGTTGCCAATTGATTGCTTCCAGTTTTTCGGAAAGAGCTTTTATGTTATCAACCTCTGTTTCAATAACAGTTTCTTCAAGCAACGTGCTCACAGGTGTTTCAAGCGCTTCTGATATGGAGATTAACATATCAGAATCAGGAAGCGACAATCCCGTTTCCCTTAGTTAAAGATATTGTTGGGTATCTCAAGATGTGTCATTCGATT
>NZ_JAYAZJ010000051.1:0-16684 GCF_037273965.1 Claveliimonas sp.
TCTCTATAGGAGCCTGAAACTTCCTTAAGTTCTTCTGTGATCGTGCCAAAAGCTACTCGGACACCAACCATCGCTTCCATTCCCAGCGTATCTACAATAACATCGGCAATATGCTGTACTTCCGGATAATCCTCTGTTTTTTCCAGCGCTTTTATCAAAATTACATGTCCCTCTTCTACTGACGTTATAAAGTCTTTTATTCCTGTGGCAAAAAGACTCCGAAGTGTTTCCATGACAATGCTTTCTGTTTCACTCCTGGATTTTATCAAAAATACCACTCGTTTTCCGGTAACAGGTATCTTCAGTTTTTTTGCCTGATTATAAATATCAACCAGCAGCATATCGTTCAGAAGAAGATTCTGGATAAAACGATTTTTGTCCATTCGGTTCCGGTTGATCTGGATCAGGCTTTCCAAATGACTGACGCCGAACCTTCCGGCCATGACTGCTCTCTCATCCGTCCCGTCCACAGCCAGAACATACGCCGTATCTCCCTCTGCCAGAAACAGGCTTTCTTTTCCTATAGTTTCCCTCGTACCGGAATGTTCAAATTCTGCGATAAATTCTGCGATAGAATCGGCGTCAGGCTTTGCCTTTATACTGGTCGCTGCCACACATTTTCCTTCTTGACTCCATATGGAGCATTCCAGTCCGGCGATTCTTCTGATCTCCTGTATCAGTTTCTGTATCGTTTGATTTGAAAGCAACTGTTCACATCCTTTCCCTGTACTCTGACTGCCTTTTCCACTCTTTCATCCGGCAGTCAAACAGATGTATTTCTCTCTCTGTCTGATACTTTCTGGCAGAAAGGTATCCGATGACGGCTCCCAATATCAACACCGCAGCAATTTGAGATGTTCTGATCTTCATTTTTTCTCCCCTCACTATCTCATCCCTACATTGCTGCCGCCTTATGAAACAGCCGTCAAAAAATGTCGGTTTTTGACTTTTGCCTTAACACAAAAGAGGGCGGTACCTCGCTTTCGTACCGCCCCTTTTATTTTCAAGCCGAAATCTAGTTTGTGATTGTCTGCTCTGTCTCTTTGTCAAATACGTGGATCTTTTCTGCATCCAGCGCAAATTTTACAACATCGCCTGTTCTTGCGGTTGTTCTTGGATCAACTCTTGCTGTCATGCTTGCTCCCTCGTAATCAAAGTACAGGAATACTTCTGCTCCCAGCATTTCGTATACGCGGATCTTAGCTTCGATTACTGTATTAGGAGATGCCTCAATGAACATCTGCTCATCATGTACATCCTCCGGACGAATACCAAGTACAACTGTCTTTCCGTCATATCCTCCTTCGATCAGTTTCTTTGCCTTTGCCGGCGGAAGCTCGATTGAGGACGGACCTGCCTGGAGAACAACCTTGTCTCCATTCACTTTACATACAGCATCTACGAAGTTCATCTGAGGTGATCCGATAAATCCTGCAACAAACAGGTTGCACGGATAATCGTACAGTGTCTGCGGAGTATCTACCTGCTGTACAACACCTGCATTCATAACAACGATTCTTGTTCCCAGAGTCATAGCCTCTGTCTGGTCATGTGTTACATAGATGATCGTTGTTCCCAGTCTCTGATGAAGTTTGGAAATCTCAATACGCATCTGTCCACGAAGTTTTGCATCCAGGTTAGAAAGAGGCTCATCCATAAGGAATACCTTTGGATTACGAACGATCGCACGTCCCATAGCAACACGCTGTCTCTGTCCACCGGAAAGAGCTTTCGGCTTACGGTCAAGAAGTGCTTCCAGATCCAGGATCTTTGCAGCTTCACGTACCATTTTATCGATCTCGTCTTTCGGTACTTTCCGAAGTTTCAGTCCAAATGCCATATTGTCATAAACTGTCATATGCGGATACAGAGCGTAGTTCTGGAATACCATCGCGATATCACGGTCTTTTGGCTCTACATCGTTTACAAGCTTGTCTCCGATGTAAAGTTCACCGGAAGTAATCTCCTCAAGACCTGCAACCATACGAAGTGTTGTGGATTTACCACATCCGGACGGTCCTACAAAGATAATAAATTCTTTATCTTCGATTTCCAGATTAAAATCCTTTACTGCTTCAAATCCGTTAGGATATGTTTTGTTAATATGCTTTAATGATAAACTTGCCATTTCTTTTCGTTCCTCCTGTTCGCCGACTCTTTTATTCTGTAAAAAGTATATTAAAAATGGGTAAATACGACTATACCAAAGTTGAACAATCTTTTTTTATTTTTCTATACAAGTTGACTAAGAAGATTTCTCCTGCTGCCGTCATACTGCTATTGTCAGGATAAAAGAGCCTGGTAAACATCTCTTTTGGAAATTCCCCTGTCTTTTGCCACCTTTTTCATGGCTTCCTTCTTCTCTACCCCTTGTTCGGTATAATATTCCATATGCTCCGGGATGCTCATTTCCTCCCACTTTCTGCGTGTTTCTTCCTGCAGCTTCTGCATGCTTTTGCCTTCAATGACGAGCACACATTCCCCTCTTGGTTCATTGGCTTCATAATACTGCAAAGCCTCCTTAAGTGTTGTGCGGAAAATTGTTTCATGTTTCTTTGTCAGCTCCCGGCATACGGAAATCAGCCTGTCTCCCAGCACATCTTCCAGCTCTTTCAGCGTTTTCAAAAGCCGATGGGGCGCTTCGTAAAGAACGATCGTCCTTGTTTCCCTTTTAAGTGCTTCCAAAACACTTTTCCGCTCTTTTTTATCGGAGGGGAGAAACGCCTCAAATGCAAACCTCCTTGTGGGAAGGCCGGACAGGATCAACGCCGTGACACAGGCTGCCGGCCCGGGAATGGCCGTAACCGTCACTCCTGCATCTGCGCACATTTTCACCAGCTCTTCTCCGGGATCGGAAATTCCCGGCGTCCCCGCATCTGTAACAAGGGCAATGTTCTTTCCTTCCATAAGAAGCTGCAGCAGTTTTTTCCCTTTTTCAATTTTATTATATTCATGGTAACTTGTCATAGGCGTATGAATATCGAAGTGATTCAAAAGCCGGATAGTATTGCGGGTATCCTCCGCCGCAATGAGGTCTGCCTCTTTCAGCACCCTCGCCGCCCGGTATGTCATGTCCTCCAGATTCCCAATGGGAGTCGCACACAAATATAAAGTACCTGCCATATTATTTCCCTGCCCTTTCTTCGTCTGGTTCATCCAGGCCGTACAGTTTTAATAATTCTTCCGTATAAGTCCCGCCTTTTTTGTATACGATCAGAGGCGGTTCTACCGTCAGGCGGGGACGGCCGCCTTTCACCCCTTCTACCAGGACCATATTCGGCTCTTTGTCTCTATAGGGATAGACAAGGCGCATACGCTTAGGTTCCAGATGATACCTGCTCATTCCTGCCAGGATCTCCGTAAGCCGAAAGGGCCTATGCACCATATAAAATCTTCCTTTTTCTTTCAGAACAAGAGCACTTTGTCTTAATACGTCTTCCAGCGTACAGAGCACCTCATGACGCGCCACGTATTTGGCATAATTTTCATTTTTCAATCCATGCTGCCCGATCATATAGGGCGGATTCACCGTAACGACATGAAAGGAGGCGGCGCCGAAAAGGGCGGATGCCTCCTTGATATCTCCTGTTACGATCGAAATCTTTTGTTCCAAATGATTCAGGCATACACTTCTTCTTGCCATGTCAGCGCTCTCTTCCTGAATTTCCAGCCCTGCAAAAGACTGTCCTTCCGGATTCTTTGCCTCAAGAAGCAGAGGGAGGATTCCTGTTCCCGTTCCCAGGTCCAGTGCCTTTTCCCCTCTTTTTATTTTTGCAAACGCCGAGAGAAGAACCGCATCCATACCGAAGCAGAATCTGCCCGGACTCTGGATGATCCGGTATCCATTGATCTGCAGGTCATCCAGCCGTTCTCCTGGTTTTAAATTATTCATCATCTAATTTGGATACCCCTTCATTCTTACCTTCCAAGGCCTTCAGTTCTTTCAGCTCTTCTTTGCTAAGCTTCATTTCTTTTTTCTTCTTTTTGGAACGGAAGCGCAGCTCTCCGGCCTTGTATTCCCGGATTTCTTTTTCGTCATCATCCAGCTGCACCACTACTTTGACAAGCTGGCGCAGCACATTGACAGACTGCACTTCTCCCCGCAGTTTCTCCGGCGTTGTCACCGTATCTCCCACTGCCGGCAGCCGACTGTTCAACTCTTCGTATGTTTCTTCCTCATTGGTCAGACAGCACATCAAACGGCCGCACACTCCTGATATTTTGCTTGGATTCAGAGACAGGTTCTGCTCCTTTGCCATTTTGATCGATACCGGCGCAAATTCTGTCAAATATGTATGACAGCAGAGCGGACGGCCACAGATCCCTATACCTCCCCGGATTTTCGTTTCATCCCTCACGCCGATCTGGCGCAGCTCAATCCTGGTGCGGAACACACTTGCCAGATCTTTTACCAGCTCGCGGAAATCGATCCGTCCGTCTGCAGTAAAGTAAAACAGTACTTTATTATTGTCAAATGTATACTCCGCATCGATCAGTTTCATTTCCAAACCGTGCTTGCGTATTTTCTCCAGGCAGATCTTGAATGCTTCTTTTTCTTTTTCTCTGTTCTTTTCTTCTTTCCGGATGTCATCCGCTGTGGCAATGCGAATGACAGACTTCAGGGGAAGGGTTATGTTATCTTCTTCTACTTCCCTTGGCCCTGCTGCCACATAACCAAATTCCACTCCTCTTGCCGTTTCCACGATCACGTTGTCTCCCTGCTTGATCTCCAGCTTTCCGGGGGAGAAAAAATAGATCTTTCCGGCAGTGCGGAATCTTACTCCAATTACTTTTATCATATTGTCAGTTCTCCTTTATCGTCAAAAGCAGGAGCTCCATCACCAGTTCAAAATTAACATTGGCTTTCAGCCTCTGCTTTGCTTTTTCCAGGCTTTCCAGTATCAGCTCAATCCCTTCGTAGGAGCTTTTGCGCGCCCTTTCCTGGATATAAGGAAGCTGATCTTTGAATACTACCCTGTCCATTTCTTTTGTTGCCTTATACAGCAGTACATCCCGGTACCATATCATGATGATATCCAGATAATCGTTTACCTCCAGCTTATAGGTGCTGATCTTTTTAATGGCCTTCACAATTTCGCTGACATCCATCTCGTTGATGTACTTTAAAAGCTGTACCGCTTCCTCCCGGATCTCATTGAAATATTCGGAGTTTGCCAGCATAATGGCGCGCCCCATATTTCCCTGGGCAAATGCCGTGCACATGTCCGCCTTGTAATCCGGTATCTGCAGGCTTTCCATCAGATATTTTCGGATCAGCGTATCCCGGATATTCCGGAGCTTCAGCATGACGCATCTGGATGTGATCGTCGGCAGCAGCACTTCTGCATTTTCTGTCAAAAGGAAGATAACCGCATATTCCGGTGGTTCTTCGATGGTCTTTAAAAGGGCGTTCTGTGCCTGTACTGTCATCAGATCCGCTTCTGCTATAATATAAATTTTATAAGGTCCCTGATAAGGTTTGATCTGTATATCATTGTTCACCTGCTGCCGGATATCATCCACACTGATGGTATTGGGCTTCTCATGGTTCACCCGGATAATATCCGGGTGGTTGCCGCTTTCTGCCTGCTTGCAGGAATGGCACACATTGCATGGATCCGGCCCTCCTTTTTCGCACAGGAGTGTTGTGGCAAAAAGATTGGCCAGCATTTTTTTGCCGGATCCCCGCTCTCCATTCAGAATGTAGGCGTGGGACACTTTATTTTCCTCTACTGCATTGTGTATATATTTTATAATATCCTTATGTCCTACTACGTCTTTAAAGCTTGCCATTGTATATTACCTCTGTGATTTCTTCTAAACATTGTTCTTTGCTGCTGTTGTCAAACCTTCGTCTGATACCCAGCTTCTTCAGGTTCTCTTCTGAAAAATCCTCTTCGTCTGCCAGGAAGCGGCGGCACATTTCTTTGTATTTAGGCTGTGCCTGCTGCCGTTCCCGAAGGAGCGCCCTTGTAAGCCTCTCCCCGTCTTCGACTTCTATATAAAGGGGAATCAAATGCTCTTCCCCATAGTATTCTCTCATTTTTCTATAAGATTCCAGCGTTCCGATCATCAGATAATCAGAACTTTCCAGATCAATCTGCCCGTCCGCTGCAGTAAAATATTTCCAGATGCCATGAACCGTATCATAAGAGCGGATTTCTATGATCTTGTGCTCTGCTTCCATTTTAGCCAAAGCCGCCTCATCTGTAAAAAAATATTCCACCCCGTTTTTTTCTCCTGCACGGATCGGCCTTGTCGTATAAGGGACAACCATTCCAAGCTGTGGACAGCGCTCTTTGAGTTCTCTGAAGATCGTGTCCTTTCCGGATGCACTTTTTCCCATGATATAAAATATTTTACCCATTGTTCCAGACTCCAATGCTTCCTTCTTTTTCCAGGCCCTCTATTTTAAAACCAAGCTTTTGATAGCCTGCAAGCCGTTTGATACATTCCCTGCTGATCCGCTCGCCCGGTACGATCATCGGGCAGCCCGGCGGATAGAGGTAGGCATACTCCAAAGAGATCATTCCCTCACTCTTTTCAACAGGCAGGTATGTTGTTTCTTTTGCCCCGCAAAGGGCTACCTTGGCGCTTGTACAGATAACAGGATTTTCAGGCAGTTTTGCTATATCGTCTTCCTGTACGTTTTCCCGAAGTTTAGCAGCTGCATCCAGCTCAAACAGGGCCTGCTCAAGCCGTGCAAATCCTTCCTTCGTATCTCCCGGAGATGTCATGGCAAGTACATAGGATCCCGCCGCCATCTCCATCTGAAGATGATACTTTTCCAAAAGCTCCCTGTACAGCTCTCTGCCGCTCATATCCGTATGTCTTACAGAAATTACAAGTTTTGACCGGTCGTAATGTTCTGTCTGTACCAGTTTCAAATGTTTCAGATTCTGCAGATTTTTCCGCAGAGTATCAAGATTCCTTACATAAGGTTCAAAAAGCTGCTCCTTCTCCTCCCTGAGCATCCGAATACATTCATGAATACTCGCCATCAGGATATAGGAAGGACTGCTTGACTGGAGCATATCCAGATAAGAAGAAATCCTTCTTTTATCTATATACTCCCCTCTCATATGGAGCAGCGCTGTCTGTGTCAGAGAGGGAAGGGTTTTATGAAGGCTGTGGATCACCACATCCGCACCTTTTTTCAGCGCATTTTCCGGAAAATAAGGATGAAATCCAAAATGTGCGCCGTGGGCTTCATCCACGATCAGGGGGATTCCCCTTTCATGGACTGCCTCTGCAATTGACTCAATATCAGAGACAACTCCGTCATAGGTGGGTGAGACAATAACAACCGCCTTTATCCGGGAATGCTTAGTAAGCGCAGCTTTCACTGCGCTTACGGAGATTTCCGTATTTAACTGAAACTGACGGCTGAAACCGGGCCACAGATAGACCGGTTCCAGCTCATTCAGAAATATGGCATGGTAGACGGATTTATGACAGTTTCTTGCAACAAGGATCTGATCTCCCTTTTTCGTACAGCCAAGAACAGCACTTAAAATCCCTGCTGTACTTCCATTTACCAGAAACTTCGTTTCCTCTGCTCCGTAGAGCCTGGCCGCCTCCTGCTGGGCTTCTTTTATAATGCCGTCTGCATGATGAAGATCGTCAAACCCCTCAATCTCTGTAATATCGATCCCATAGGGAAGCCCTTCACCAAAACGTATCTGATTTCTTTTGTGTCCCGGCATGTGGAAGCCATAATAATCCGTATCGCTGTATGCCTTCAGCCTGCTGTATAGTGTCTCCATATATATTCTCTACAATCTTTTCAGAAGTTCTTCTCTTTCTTTTTCGTATCCCGGTTTTCCAAGAAGAGCAAACATGTTTTTCTTGTAGCTCTCTACTCCCGGCTGGTTGAAAGGATTTACACCGGATACATATCCGCTGACGCCGCATGCAAATTCAAAGAAGTAGAACAGCTGTCCCAGATAATATTCGTTCTGCTCCGGAATATTTACCATCAGGTTCGGAACATTTCCGTCTGTATGTGCAAGAACAGTACCGTTCATTGCGCTCTTATTTACAAAATCAACGGTCTTTCCTGCCAGATAGTTCAATCCGTCCAGATCTACCGGCTCTTCATTCAGAATGATCTCTTCCTGAGAAGTTTCCACATTCATTACGGTTTCATACATGATACGGCTTCCATCCTGGATAAACTGTCCCATGGAATGAAGGTCTGTCGTAAGATCAACAGATGCCGGGAAGATTCCCTTCTGGTCTTTTCCTTCACTTTCGCCGTAAAGCTGTTTCCACCATTCTGATACATAGTGAAGGCTTGGCTCATAGTTTGCCAGTACTTCCACAGATTTTCCTTTTCTGTGCAGAATGTTTCGGATTGCCGCATACTGAAGAGCGTCGTTTTCTTCAAATGAGTTGTTTAAAGCCATCTCTCTTCCGGATGCTGCGCCTTCCATCAGCTTTTCAATATCTGCTCCGCTGACTGCGATCGGCAGAAGACCTACTGCTGTCAGTACAGAGAAACGTCCTCCTACATCATCCGGAACAACAAATGTTTCATAACCTTCCTCTGTTGCAAGGTTCTTCAGCGCTCCCTTTGCTTTATCAGTTGTAGCGTAAATTCTCTTTGCCGCCTCTTCTTTGCCGTATTTTTTCTCCAGCATTTCCTTGAAAATACGGAATGCGATAGCCGGCTCTGTTGTAGTTCCGGATTTGGAAATAATATTTACGGAGAAATCTCTGTCTCCGATCACGTCAATAAGATGTTTCAGGTAGGTACTGCTTATGCTGTTTCCTGCATAGTAAATCTCCGGTGTCTTACGGATTTCCTTTGGAACCATGTTGTAGAAATTGTGGCGCAGAAATTCAATTGCTGCCCTTGCTCCCAGGTAGGATCCGCCGATTCCGATCACGATCAGCACTTCGGAATCCGCCTTTATTTTCTCTGCTGCTTTCTGGATGCGTGAAAACTCTTCTTTATCATAGGCAACCGGCAAATCGATCCATCCGAGGAAATCATTTCCCGCACCATTTCTGCCTGTCAGCACATCTTTTGCATCTTCCACGATCTTCTTCATAGCTTCTATTTCATGTTCTTTTACAAATGCTGCTGCTTTTGAATAATCAAATGTCACTTTACTGCTCATAGTAATACCTTCCTTCTATCTATCTTATGTTATTTCCATCCGGGTAATCTGCTATTATTACATGTGCCTCCCGGTAGCTTTTTAACGCGCCTGCAACACTTTTCCATCGGTATCGCACACTACGCTATTTTTATTTTAGCAGTATTGCCCCCTCTTGGCAAGGAAAATAGCGTATGGAAATCAAGCCAGAAACTCTTCCAGTATCTCTCTTATCAGTACTTCTTTGGGCACTTCTTTTTCTTTCTGGCCTTTGCATTCGTCTTTCAGATCTCTCGCTTCCTCTGCCTTCCTTTTTACTGAGGCATTTTTCACAGAGCTGTTTCTGGTCCGCTGGCTGAAAGCTGCATTTTCTTCCTTTTTCTGCTCTTCTGTTCTTTTTACCGCAGCAACTTCCGGCTCCATGCGGTTGGCCGCCTCCCAGGCTCCGGCTGCTTCCGAAACAGTCTGTGCTCCTGCCTCCCTGGAAGCAAGGGGTTCCGGCGATGGTTCGTCTTCTTCCAGAAGCACGTCGCCTGCTGCCCGGGTATCTGCAGCCGTCTGTGAAACCACCCCACTCTGTATTGGAGTTCTTTCCGGTTCAGGCGGCGCCATTTCCTTCCACTCTTCCCGTATCTCTTTTTGCTGTGCCTTTTCGTACCTGCGGGCGCAGATATTTTCCAGGTAGTCTACCATGTAATTTTTCACTGCATCCAGCTGATACTTCTCATCTCCGGTAAGCTGGAACAGAAATACAAGGATAGCCGTTCCGGCTCCTCCGGCGGCATACTGAAGCACCTGATCTCCCATACCATATAATGAGTACCATGCCGCTGCTCCGGCAAGGCCGAAGATCAGGCAAAGCCATACCGCTGCCTTTTCCATCCTCCGCCATGTGTGGAGACGAAGTCCCACCACGCGGTATTCATACAGATATTTCCCTACAAAGGCATCTACATTCTGCACCCGGTCGCTGATCATGCAGGTGTGTTCAAATTTTGCCTTGATCAGCCGGACCAGAGCATGACTGCTTTTGTTCATATTTCCTGCTGCCCGAACCAGCCTTTTCAGGGAAAATCCCGCCACACATTTACTAAGCACTCCTAATACCGCTGCTATCCCGATCAGTATGACCAGGATCTGCTTGTCCAATACCACTTCTAACATCACAAAACCCTCCTTCTTTGATTCGATTATACTCGAACCGGAAGAAGAAATCAGAAAAACCGTTCAACAGTTTTCGCCCCTGGTTTCTTGCATTTTGTTGGTTTTTCTTCTTTTTTGACAAAAGTGGCAGGACTCATTTTTCAGATCCGCGGAAGCAGATTTTTTACAAGCCTTACACTGTGGCTGATTGCCTGCTTTTCAAAAGCCGGATAGTCCATCGTGGCGCTGTTGTCGGCTTTATCCGAAATCGCCCGGATTATGACATACGAAATTTTGTTCAGGTAGGCGGCGTGCGCAATGCCCGCTCCCTCCATCTCTGTGCACAGAGGATGGAATTTTTCTACAATACTTTCTTTTACTTCTTTTGATGACACAAACTGATCTCCAGTCACAATTCTCCCTGTAAAAGTGTGGATATCCGAATTTGCTTCCTCGTTTGCCGCTTTCGCAAGTTCTATGAGGCGCCCATCCGCCGGAAAAGAAAAGATATCCATTTGCGGGATCTGTCCTGGTTCATAACCAAAATTCACCGCATCCATATCATGATACAGAGCGTCTGTAGAAATAACCATATCTCCAATATCAATTCTGGCATCCAAAGATCCGGCAATTCCTGTGTTGATCAGCACGTCCACCTTATACACCGTAGCAAGAATCTGTGCACACAGGGCAGCGTTCACCTTGCCGATACCGCTTCGTACTACAACCGCATCTTTTCCGCACAGTTTCCCTTTCACAAAGGTCATGCCAATCTGTTCCTCTGTTTTTTCTATTTCCATAGCTTCTTTCAGAGCCGCCACTTCGTCTTCCATTGCTCCGATAATTCCTATCATATGCTTTGCCTCCTTTTACTTTTTCTTACTGCATTGAGTATATTCGTTCCGGGCTGCTTTGGCAAGTCCGGGATACTGCCGCTGACGGAATTTTGTATGAAACAGGCTTGCCAATAAGGGGTACCATCTGTCATAATAAAAATATTGATATTTTCTTAATGACTACAGAGGAGGTATAGATATGCAGTACAGACCAATGGGCGTCTGTTCCAGACAGATCAATGTAGAATTAGACGGAGACACCATTAAATCCGTAGAGTTTGTCGGAGGATGCGCAGGCAATACAATGGGAATTTCTCATCTCGTCAAAGGAATGAACGTGGACGAGGCCATCGAGCGTATGGAGGGAATCCGCTGCGGCAACAAACCGACATCCTGCCCGGATCAGCTGGCAAAAGCCCTGCGCGCCGCGAAAGAGTGTTAAGTGTTTAACAGGGGACGTAACACTTTTAAAGTTTACTACGTCCCAAATTGACATATACCCCGGGTATTTTTGTCGATTTTCTATATTTATCTATAACGGAAAAGGAAGGCAAGCGTTCATGCTCACCTTCCTCTCCTTGTTTCTTGGATTTGTTCTCTTGTTTTCTTTTTGCTGGAACTGCTGTATTTACTACTTTGCGACGACTTTAGTCCTTTCAGACCTGATGACGGCTTCTCAATGTAAGGAAAAAATAAAAAAATTAGGTTTCATATAGTTTCCAATTTGCACCGCAAAGTAGTAAATACAACAGTCCCAGCATGGTGCTTGGTCATGTTTTGGCTAATACAAAGGTCTAAGGTTCCTCAATGTAAATACCATTGGTGTAAGAGCTACTCATGTCATTTCCTGCCGAATGCACGCAGCGGACACGGTAATACCAGTCCCCTTCTACCTCGATCCTTTTGTTGGAGCTGACAGAAATTGCATTCTCATTCTCCTTCTGCCAGGTATCTACGTAATGCCAAGTATCGTTTTCATCTTTTGCCCTTTCCACCATAACACCAACTTTTACGGATTCTACTTCATGCTGTGCAATGGTAGTTCCTCCAGCGTAGATGACCCCAGGTCCCAGCCGTACAATCTTAGAATACCCGGTCTGAAGATCTGCACCTCTGGTAATTGATGTGGCTATACCTGTAGATTCTGTTTCGTGTGTGAGATATGAGTGATTGTTAATAGGTTGACTTTCAGTCGCATTTGTTTGGAATCCCGCGGTTATTGTTAGTCCCATAATCATCACAACAGCACAGCACACAGATATAATCCTTCTCTTCATATCATCCCTCCACATTTCCTACTTTTCTTTCCTCATATAGTAAGACACATATCCGGACAAAAACTGACGGGATTTTTATAAAAAATATAAATTTTTTAAAATTTCTTCCAATTCTGCCTTTTCCATAATACCAGTTAGCTGGTAATGCACATCCTGATAATCAAACTCTGCTGAAAATTCCGTTTCATCGGTTTCTGAAATCAAATATTCTCTCACCTCAACCGTAAAGCGGTCTGTCTTGTATGGGTAGGTATCAACCAGTTGATCTTCAATATCTGAACCAAAAGAGCTGTCTGCATAGGACAGACTTATAATATATGAAACAACATTTCCTTCCATATCAAAAAGCAAATTTGCTGTCTGCAGTATCTCATCTATTTCCACTCCGACAAACTGCATCCCTTCTTGATTAGTCAGCAGCCTCACTGGGTCAATCCCTAATTCATCTTTTATCTGCTGATATGCCTTTTCTTCTTCGCTTTCCCCAGATTTTAGTGTCTCATCGTTATCTGATTCTATCTGTGTCATCTCTCTTCCGCCAACCATCTGCTGCATGACTTCCATCACTCGTTTCGGTCCGCCTACACTTGTGATTCCAAGTCCCAGCACAAATACCATCACAGCAGCAAGGGCCGCAATACGCCTCCAACCCATACGGCGTTTTCGTACTGTCCGGCGGGTCTCATCTTCTTCCCGCTCTTTCTGAAGCATTCTTCCCAGGCGGAGAGCCTCCCGGTCTTTCTCCGACAATTTACTGAGAGCTTTCTGTGTCTCGTATTCTTCTATCTGTGCATACAGCCTGTCCTTCACACTGTCATCAGGGGACAGATCAGCAAGCTCCGGATGCTCTTCCAGCTCTTTTTCTATTTCTTCTGCCTCCCTCTGAAGCTGTTCATTCAAAAACTGACTGAATTGTTCGTTGTCGAATTGTTCTTTCATGACATACCTCTCTCGATTTTCGATTTATAGCATTTTCATTTATGACTTTTTCTTGACCCTTTCCCTTGTTACGTATACAATTGTCTTAGAATGTTTAAATCGGAGGAACAATATGAAACGTATCATTTTAACCGGCGGCGGTACCGCCGGCCATGTTACCCCTAATATCGCTTTATTGCCGCGGCTAAAAGAATTGCAGTATGATATTCACTATATTGGTTCTTACAATGGCATTGAAAAAGAATTAATCGAGCAGTTCGGCATCCCTTATCATGGAATTTCTTCCGGGAAGCTCCGCCGCTATTTCAGCCTTCAGAATTTCACAGATCCTTTTCGCGTATTGAAAGGGTTTGGGGAAGCAAAAAGATTGATCAAACTATTAAATCCTGATGTTATTTTTTCTAAAGGCGGTTTTGTATCCGTTCCTGTTGTCATGGCCGGAAAAAAATGTAAAGTACCTACTATTATACATGAATCCGATATGACTCCCGGTCTTGCAAATAAATTGTCGATTCCATCTGCCACAAAAGTCTGCTGCAATTTCCCGGAGACAGTAAAACTTCTCCCCGCAGACAAAGCGGTTCTGACCGGTTCTCCCATCCGTCAGGAATTGCTGGAAGGCGATAAAGAAAAAGCCAGATCATTTACGGGATTATCTCCCGACAAACCGGTTATTCTTATTATTGGCGGAAGCCTGGGAGCCGCTGCGATCAATGATGCCGTGCGCAGTAATCTTCCTGAAATCCTGAAAGAGTTCCAGATCATTCATCTGTGCGGACGCGGCAAGCTTGACCCTACTTTAAACAATATAAGCGGCTATGTCCAGTACGAATACATCAAAGATGAGCTGAAAGATCTGTTCGCACTTACGGATATTGTAATATCAAGAGCCGGTGCAAATGCTATCTGTGAGCTGCTTGCCCTTCATAAGCCCAATCTTTTGATACCTTTGTCTGCCAATGCAAGCCGCGGCGACCAGATCCTGAATGCCCGTTCCTTTGAACGCCAGGGCTTCAGCCTTGTTCTGGAAGAAGAAAATATTACCAGTGAAACTTTGCTTTCATCTATCCATGAATTGTATGCAAATCGCCGGCAGTATGTAGATGCTATGGCGAAATCTCACCAACAAAATTCTATTGACACTATTATTGATTTAATTGAATCTGCTGTCAATGAATAATATTGCTGTAAAAAACAGGTGTCGTATCGGCACCTGTTTTTATGCTTCATGGATGTGGTCATATTCTTCTCTGCAATACTCCTTTATCCAATTTCTTGCTCTATACAACATACTATGTAAAGTATCCAGATTAACACCCATACACTCCGCTACTTCTTTCTGCGGTCTTTCCATACAGTAAACCAGCGTAACCGCATCATACCATCGGCGATTCTTTTCATACAGTGCATCTAAAATCGTTATCGTAGATGTAAACACTTCTCTCTTCCAGAGTTTTCTAAAGAATATCGTTTCAGTGCTCTCACTGCAATCCATTTTATCTTCACCAAATTCTTCAAAATCTACAAGCTGTTCCCTACTGCGATCTCTTCTGTAATTCAAAGCTATATTTCTGGTTGTTGTCAGCAGCCATTGTCTGGTATTATCGATCGACGCATGTTCCATGTAGATATAGTATCTAAGAAATGCCTCCTGTGTAATATCTTCTGCAGTATGCCATTCCTTTGTGTACATCATTGCTGTCTGAAAGATTTTGGCCTTATGCTGTTCATATATGGCATCGAATCCGGATCCTCCTATGAATTCTATTTCCACATCAATATTCCTTTTATCCCTTGTATTCCTTTTTCTATCAGGCCTCTCTCAATTTGGCGAGAATGTCGTCCCGTTCCTCGTCTGTAAGCTCTCCCATTTTCCATCCAAGCCCAACCTGGTCTCCCTTATAACGCGGAATTAAATGCATATGGAAGTGAAATACCGTCTGGCCGGCAGTCTCGCCATTATTCTGCACGACGTTATATCCGTCACAGCCCAGCACTTCTGTCAGTTTTGTAATCATTTTTTTTGCAACCGGCAATGCTTTTGCCGCCAGTTCGTCGGGAAGCATATACAGATTCTCGTAATGTTCCTTAGGTAAAAGGAGTGCATGTCCCCTGGATGCAGGTCCCAGATCCAGAATAATGCGAAAATCATCATCCTCATAAAGAGTAGCCGACGGAATTTCTCCATTTGCTATCTTGCAAAAAATACAGTTTTCATCTCTCATATCATCATCCTTCTTTCCTTAAAATAGTAATTGAATATTTGAACCGCCAGTGCTAAACTTGAAGTCCAGAAAGGCGGTAGTATCCTATGTTTACGAGTACTGATTACGACAAATTAGAACAATTAATGTCAGAAAAGCCCGAAAATCGAACTTTGATCCAGAAACTTTTGTCATCTCAGGAGGAAACGATATCAGCTATCAGCCATGAAATCAGAAATCCCCTCACTTTAGTCTACAGTACGCTTCAGTTTCTGGAATCACGCCATCCCGAAATCGTCTCTGACCGTTACTGGCGTTCTATGCGCGAAGATATTGAATATATGAAACAGCTTCTTGAAGAGCTTTCTTCTTTGAATCACAGTACATCCTTAAGCCGTTCCGTGTTTTCTTTCCGCGAATTTATGGAGCATATCGTACTTTCCTTTGCTTCTTCCTGCATGGATGGTCCGATTGAATTTACCTCTTTTTTGTCTCCTTCCCTTCCAACTGTCTGTGCAGACCGCACAAAACTTAAGGAAGTATTTCTCAATATTCTGCGCAACGCAGCGGAATCTATTGACGGATCCGGCTCTATCCGGCTTGAAGCATTTGTACAGAACCACAATATTACTGTACAGATTGAGGATTCCGGCTGTGGTATCTCCGAGGAACAGCAAAACCAGATCTTTCAGCCCTTTGTGACCTATAAATCCAATGGAACCGGACTGGGACTTGCCATTGTCCGCCGGGTCATCGATGCCCATGAAGGTCAGATAACTGTAACATCAACGGTAGGAAAAGGAACCGTATTCACGATCCTTCTTCCAATATAAACATATTGCCAGGATGAATCCGCAGACCAGCCCGCCAATGTGAGCGTAATTATCTACTCCTGTGCTTGTAAACCCATAGTACAATGTAAAGACTGCCATCCACGCCAATCCTCTGCCGGATATCCTGCCAATCCTGCCGTGATTTCTGACCGCTATATAAAGAAGCGCTCCGATAATGCCAAAGATTGCCCCTGAAGCGCCGGCACTTACCGCATACTCTCCTGTTCTGATATCCATAATCATAGACAGCAGATTTCCGGCAATACCTGAACAGAGGTATATAATAACATATTTTATTTTTCCAACTGTCAATTCCAGCTGCCACCCCAACAACCCAAGGCTTAGCAT
>NZ_JAYAZJ010000052.1:0-15752 GCF_037273965.1 Claveliimonas sp.
TTTCTCATGTACTAACATACACTCCTGATTGATAACGGGTTCGGTTCCCGACAAACCATACTCACCATTTCCGGTTTTCAGGCCGCCCTCGAAAGTCCATTCAACTATCCGTCCAGTACGGCACTTCCACCATCTGCCGCTCTCTTTCACCTTACAATGATAATCTACTTCTCTTTCTCATCGGTTTTGCTTATATGTATCTGATGGATATTACTTTACCTCTCTCAGATCATTTTGTCAAGACATTTTCCGTTTAAAATTATTTTATCAGTCATCGATAACCGGAACAGGGGTTTCATCCCAGGCATCCAGATCATTAATGTACTTCTTCGTTTCACTGGCAATGACATTTGACAACAGAAGAACTGCGATCAGGTTAGGTACAGCCATCAAAGCATTCAGGATATCTGCCAGTGCCCATACAACGTCAAGTGCGACAACCGGAGCGATTGCTGCTACAACAACATAAAGGATACGATATCCGATAAGTACTTTTTTACCTGCAAAGTATTCTACTGCACGTTCTCCGTAATATGCCCAGCCAAGAACTGTTGAGTATGCGAAACAAATAATACCGAGTGTCAGAATGATCGGTCCAAGATACGGAATCTGCTGGAATGCTAATGTAGTTAAAACTCCACCGTCCTCGATCTCATCCGCATTGATGTTTGGATTCTTCATAACAGAAGTTACGATTACAAGACCGGACATCAGACATACAACTACTGTATCCCAGAAAGTACCTGTGGAAGATACCAGCGCCTGACGAACCGGATTTCTTGTCTGTGCTGCTGCCGCCGCGATAGGAGCAGAACCCATACCAGATTCATTGGAGAAAAGACCTCTCGCAATACCAAAACGCATTGCAGCCATAATACCTGTTCCTACAAGTCCGCCTGCCGCTGCTCCCGGAGTAAAGGCCAGTGTACAGATTGTCTTGATTGCAGGAATAATATAGTCATAATTGAAGCCAAGAATAATAATACATCCCAGTACATAAAAGATTGCCATAAATGGAACCAGCTTCTCACACACGCTTGCAATACTCTTAATACCGCCGAAAATAACAATCGCAGTAAGAACAGCAATTACAATACCAACGATCCATCCCGGAATACCAACGTTTTCTTCCACGATATTGGCAATCGCATTAACCTGTGTAGCACAGCCGATACCAAAAGATGCAAATCCTGCGAAGATTGCGAAGATCATACCAAGAACTTTTCCAAGGCCTTTCCATTTTAACCCTCTGGAAAGCGCATACATGGCACCGCCCTGCATACGTCCGTCTTTTGTCTTTACACGGTATTTTACCGCGATCAGAGATTCGGAATACTTTGTAGCAATTCCGAATACACCGGAAAGCCAGCACCAAAGCACAGCTCCCGGACCGCCAAGAGCAATCGCAGTACCTACACCGACAATATTACCGGTACCGATGGTAGCGGCAAGCGCTGTTGTAAGCGCTCCAAAGTTGGAAACCTCTCCTTCTGCATCCGGATCTCTGGTTACAGAAAGCTTAATTCCTTTGCTCAATGTTTTTCTCTGGATAAAGCCAGTACGAATTGTCATGAAAATATGGGTACCAAATAACAGAATGATCAGCCACCAGCCCCAAATCACAGCATCAATATCATAGATCGCATTACTGATTGTTTCAAACATAAAATGCCCCCTTCTCTTCCATTTTGAAATTCCTTTGTGTTTTCTGCTGCTTTTTGCCTTGTTGTTTTGACTTTGTAACGTACCGGTACACGGAAAAGCATTCTCTGATTCCTCTCTTCCGTATTGTTATTTTCTATTTTACCAAAATTTTCTGAAAATAGCAAGTATCGTTACAACTTTAACATGCAATTGTATTTCTCTTTCTTCAAGTTATTGAATATTTAGTCTCACACCTCATTTCCGCTATATTGCACTTATTTTTACCAAAATATATCTATAATTTTGGCTTTTTATGAAAAAAGACGCAGGAAAATCAGTCCAACAACCTCTTTGCCTGCATCTTTTTAAATATGGATTGTATTATATGCTTGTCTGACTGTATTGTCAAGGTATATTTTTTCACTTTTTTATATAAATTTCTTTTTTCTTTGAATATTCATACAGTTACTTTCTGCAATTTTGCCATTTTATTCATTTTTCTTTTCTTCCTGTATGCCCAAAAATTTTTCAGACTTTCATCACATTTTATACACATTCTGTTTCTAAAATGAAAAAGAAAAATTCTCTGAAGTGAGGAGGTACTGCATTGATCAAAGTGAAAAATCTTGTAAAATGCTACGGATCACATACCGCCGTGGATCATCTGAATTTTACGATCAAAAAAGGGCAGATCTATGGTTTTCTCGGTCCAAACGGCGCCGGAAAATCAACAACTATGAATATCATGACCGGTTATCTGGGAGCAACGGAAGGAGAAGTTCTCATTAATGGCCACAATATTCTCACAGAGCCTTATAAAGCCAAAAAGGACATCGGTTATCTGCCGGAACAGCCGCCCCTCTATATGGATATGACCGTTCTGGAATATCTGAAATTTGTTTTCTGTCTGAAGAAGATCGGCAAAACATTTCAGGAAGAGCAGCTTGAGAAGATCATCCGTCTTGTAAAACTGGATTCTGTCAGAAACCGTCTGATAAAAAATCTTTCCAAAGGATACCGGCAAAGAGTCGGACTTGCAGGAGCTTTGGTCGGTTTTCCCGAGATCATCATTCTGGATGAGCCCACAGTCGGGCTTGATCCACAGCAGATCATAGAGATACGCCAGCTGATCCGCAGTCTCGCCATGGACCATACTGTCATTCTCAGTTCACATATTCTCTCTGAGGTGCGGGAAATCTGCGACCATATTATGATCATTTATCAGGGAAAACTGGTGGCAAGCGATACTCCCGAAAATCTGGAACATAAGATGCAGGGAAATGAGACGATCGAACTCCTTGCAAAGGGGAACTTGTCTTCCGTGAAAGAAGCCGTCGCCTCTCTTTCATCTGTTCTGGAAGCCGAATATACCGATCCTGATGAAAACGGATGCATCAGCGCGGTATTGACAGTCTCGGGGAAAAAAGATATCCGCGAAGATATCTTCTGGGCATTTGCTGATCGCAAGCTCCCTCTTCTGCGTCTTGCAAACACCCGGACAACGTTAGAGGATATTTTCCTGGAACTTACCTCAGCGCCTGAAATCGTCCGGCCAAAAGCCTCTAAAAAATCATCCCCACGAGTACAAAAGAAAACGATTCCAGAGGCTAAGCTGCCGGAATCCAAATCAAAAAATCAGGAAGAGAACGAGGAGGAGAATGATGAGAGCAATTTATAAAAGAGAACTGGATTCTTATTTTCATTCCATGATCGGCTATGTATTCATTGCCTTTTTTCTTGCTTTTACAGGAGTCTATTTTATGGCATATAATCTGACTTACGGATATCCCGTTTTTTCTTATGTGCTAAGCTCCCTTGTATTTATTCTTATGCTTTCCATACCGGTGCTCACTATGAAAAGTTTTTCCGAGGACCGCAAAAGCAAAACAGATCAGCTTCTATTGACAGCTCCTGTGTCCCTGGGACAGATCGTAATGGGAAAATATCTGGCTATGGTAACTGTTTTCCTTATTCCCAACATTGTGTTCTGCCTTTTTCCTCTCGTCATTAAAATACAGGGAAATGCCTATTTTTTGACTGACTACAGCGGAATCCTGATCTTTTTTCTCCTTGGATGCGTTTTCATATCTATTGGCATGTTTCTTTCCTCCCTTACAGAAAGTCAGATCATCGCCGCTCTTTCATCCATCGGCGTACTTTTGATCCTGTATCTCTGGGACGGACTGATCGGATTCCTTCCCTCTTCCGCTCTTTTGAACCTTTTCATCCTTATCGTGATATTTACGCTTGTATGCGCCCTTGTCTGGCATCTTACCCACAATTATATTCTGGGCGGTGTTCTGGAAGTGATCGTGCTTGCCGCATGCATCATTCCCTATGTGGCAGATTCCGGCCTTTTTGAAAATCTCCTTCCGGATTTTCTCGGACGCCTGGATCTTACGGCCCCTCTGACAGATGTTGTATCAAATCAGCTTTTTGACACAAATGGGGTTATTCTGTATCTTTCCATCATCGGACTGTTTATTTTTCTGACGATGCAGTCCATACAAAAAAGACGCTGGAGTTAGGAGGAGCATATCACTATGGGTAAAATCAAAAATTTGTTTTCTACTGTTTCATCCCGGCAGGGCAGTTACAGCCTTGCAATGACTGCCGTTGTCATAGGGATTGTTGTTTTTATTAATCTGATTGCCGGCAGACTTCCCAGCTCCCTGAAGCAGATTGATATCAGCACCAATAATATTTATGAAATTACAGATACCAGCCGGGATCTTTTAAAGGATCTGGATAAAGATGTTGATTTTACGATTCTCGCTGAAAAGAGCAGTACTGATGAACGGATCCGGACTTTTATTGAAAAGTATGCAGCTCTTTCCAGCCACATCAATGTGGAATGGATCGACCCGGTTCTGCATCCGTCTGCACTGACAGAATATGAGACAGAATCTGACACTATTGTTGTCTCCTGTTCTGATACCGAGAAAACCACTACTGTTTCTTTCCAGGATATTATCACTTACGATGAAATGTCCTACTATACTACCGGCAGCCTTACAGAGTCTGAATTTGACGGAGAAGGGCAACTGACAAGCGCTGTGAATTATGTTACCACTGATGTCAGCAAAACCATTTATACGGTGAGCGGGCACGGAGAAAGTTCTCTTCCATCTTCAGTCACAGATCTGATGAAGAAATCTTCTTTTACCACAGAGGAGCTGAATCTTATGATGGCCTCTTCCATACCGGAGGACTGCGACCTTCTGCTGTTTTATGCACCGTCTGCCGACATTTCGGAAGATGAGCTGAATCTTCTTACCTCCTACATGGAAGACGGCGGAAATGTATTTTTTATACAGGGAGAAGATTTGACGGATATGCCTAATTTTTCTTCTCTGATGGAAACTTACGGTCTTCAGCCGTCCCAGGGGTATATCGCAGATATGCAGCGCTCTTATCAGGGAAATTATTACTATATTTTCCCGCTGCTTAGTGTATCCGGAGATCTGGCTGAAAATATAGAATCCCAGATGGTGCTCCTTGCCAATGCTCACGGCTTTACAGAAGGAACGCCTGCACGTGACACCATTACCCTTACTCCTTTCATGACAACCTCATCAAACAGTTACGCTGTGACAGAAGACGGAAACACAGAAGAGGGAAGTTATATCCTGGGGGCTGCTGCCACAGAAAATGACAGCCGTTTTACAGTCATCAGCTCCTCTTCCATGATCGATGAAACAATTACCAGTCAGTTCACAAACATCGAAAATCTCTCTTTGTTCATGAATGCCGTTACCGCCAATTTTGATGATGTGGAAAACTTATCCATTGAGGCAAAGAGTCTGCAGCTTGAAAACAATACGATGCAGTACACCGGGTTGATCGGCATTGTCGCCATTGTCGGCATACCTGTCATTTTCCTGATCTACGGACTCTGGCAGTGGATGAAACGCCGGAAAGCTTAAAGGAGGGCATAAGAATATGGACATGAAAAAACACCGCACATTGCTGATCCTTCTTGGACTTTTTGTCATACTCATCCTGATCTTTCTTTCCCTGTCCTCTTACGAAGGACAGGGGGATGAGAATGCCGGGGAGGAATCTCAAATATCTGTACTTGACCTAGAGTCCCTCTCGGCACTTTCCTACACAGATCACAGCGCGGGAACCACCATGAGCTTTACAAAAGATGGAGATACCTGGTATGTCTCTAACGACAGAGATATCCCTCTGACGCAGAGTTATATCGAAACCATGGAAGATACCTTCTGTTCTCTTAGCGCTACCAGGGAGATTTCCGATCCTGATGCCCTTTCGGACTATGGGCTGGATTCCCCCGCCTATACCATCGAGCTGACAGACCAGGATGGAACTCTTACAACTGTTACCATCGGCGATTCCGCCGGTGAAGATTACTACCTTGCTGTAAACGGGCAGGAAGATACTCTTTATACTGTGGAATCCTCTGTCGTATCATCCATGCAGTATGATCTTGATACCATGGTTGCAAAAGATGATATTCCCTCTATCGGAAGCGGAAACCTTGTACAGGCTGACATTACCGAAAACGGGACAACAACAATCTACTCATCTGACAATGACGAACAGACGGAAACTATCTCTACCATTGCCGGCGGATACGGCGCCATGAGTCTGACGGAGCTTGCAAGCTATCATGCCGATGCCGAGGAGCTGGCTTCCTTTGGCCTGGATGAAGATTCCAGGATCACAGTGAAACTGACTTACAATGAATCTTCTGAAGAAGAATCTGATGAGGATCCTCTGACCTTTACGCTGTATATCGGAAATACTACAGACGACGACACCCGCTACGTGCAGGTACAGGACTCTGATCTTGTATATCTGGTAAGCTCCGGCATTCTGAACAATCTATTAGGCGGCAGTGAAGAATAGAAAAGAGCTTCTTCCATGAATCTGAATATTCATGAAAGAAGCTCTTTTCTCTTTGTTCTTAAGTCTATACCCGGAACAGCTCATTTCTGTTCTTATTTTCACACTGTCCCCAGAGCCAGACCTTACCGGCATAGGGTTCTTCGGAAGCTGCTCTGAAATTCTCTTTATAATACTCATCCAGCTCCCTTTTATCGGAAAAGGAACAGATCGGACGCTTTTCCGGTTCTTTTTCATACCATTCTAAAACTGCATTGCCCTGCCCGTCAATTTGAATCGCCTTTTCCTGCCGGAATGTTTCATAAGATGTTTCTTCTCCGTTCTCCAACTCGTCCAGATACGTAAAAAAATAACCCTCGCTGTATCGGATCAAGTCCCCCACAGGCATCTCCAGAGCCAGATACTTTTTCTTCATTTCAAGATCTTCAAAGGCTGCAAACCTGCAGTAAAATCCGATCTTTCTCTCTCGTACAAATGCTGCTGCCGCATGTACTTCGCACATATTAAACTGGTACAAAAGATAGACGATCTCTATTTCACAGTCCACCTGTGATTTTCGGATCCCTTCCATCACTTCCTCCGCTCTTTTCAGGTTCTCTTCAAATCCTCCTGCCCCCAGACGGTCATAAGATCTCTGGGAAAACCCTTTCAAAAACAGTTTCAGCTTTACTCCATGGGTTCTGCACAGTTTTTCTGTCAGTCCGCACAGCTCATCCGGATTATAGTTTAAAATTTCCTGAATCTCCAAAGCGATCTCTGCATCCTGGCTGATAATGCCTTTCTCCTCCAAATGGTAGATTTCCTTTTGGATCATCTCTGTGCTTCCCCCGTCAATATTCACACTTCTGTATTTTTCTTCTCCGCTTGTATAGATCTCGCCATATTCTACAGGATTTCCAAGCTCATTGCATTTCATTTGTCAATTCCCTTTCTTCTTTTTGTATATTTTGCAGGGCACTCCTCTTGTCGTAAAAGAAGGAAGCTCTCTTCCCCGAAGCTGATCATCCGGGACAATATTATTGGAACATGCCCGCAGATCAAAAGGTGTTTTCTCTTCTTCCGGATACCACCAGCCATGCGCCAGCGCTACCGTACGCCTTGCCATATTTTCTACAACTTCAGCCCTTTGCTCCACTTCTCCGTAAGGACTGGCCGCCACCAGGATATCTCCTGTTCTGATACCTGTTTCCCTGGCAACATCTTCTCCGATAAAAGCTACTGCTTCCTTTTCATGCTTCCTTTGTCCCTGAATCATTCTGCCGGCAGTATGATAGAAAAATTCTGATTTGTAATTAGTTGAAATGTAAGGGTATTCTTCTGTTGCCTGCAGCAGTTCATGGTAAACAGGCAGCGGATCGTTTCCCTGTTCCTTCATTTTTCTGGAGAAAATATGGATTTTCCCGTTGTCAGTAGGAAATCCCTTCTCCCGAAACCTGCCTGTCATATCCGGAGAGCCCTCTTTGCTTGTTCCTGCAGAAATCTTGCTTTCCTTCCGCAGTACGTCCAGATCCACATGATATACGTCTAAAAATTCTCTCCAGTAATCTTCCATTGTGTTCCAGAAATATGACGTATATCCCAGACTTTTTCCCATTTCATTGAGGATTTCCAGATCACTTTTCTGTCCGGAATCCGGGAACAGATTCGGGCTGTAATAGATATTGTCATCACCGTCAATATATACGCTTTCATATTCCAGATAAGTAGCTGCGGGCAGAACAATATCTGCCATCATTGCCGTGGGAGTCAGGAAAAAGTCTGTCACCACCATAAATTCCAGATCTTTAAACGCCTCTGTCAGCCTGTTTCTGTTTTCCCAGATCATTGCCGGATTGCCCCCGAGCACATAGGCGGCTTTCACCGGATAGGGATCTCCTTCCTGTATTGCCTTTGCCAGATCCACACCGCTGGACTCATTAAAATTATCCAGAAAATGTTCTGAGTATCCCACGATCTTCTCCCTTCTTGTCGGATCCCGGAAAGGAGATTTCTCCGGCAGAGCGATCCTTCCTCTTTGCTCTTTGGCTTTGTCCGACATGGGTTCCCTTCCTGTCATCGCTCCATCCAGATCTATATTTCCCGTAATGGCAAGGAGAATGTCAATGGCACGGCATTTCTGGAATCCGTCGAAATTATGATCCATGGCGTTTCCCAGGAAAATAACGCCCGGTTTTTCCAAAGCGATCATCTTCGCTGCCGCTTCCAGACTCTCCATAGAAATACCGGTCCTTTTGCTGACTGCTCCGGGATCATACTGTTTCACATGTTCCTTCAATTCATTGAAACCTTCGGTATATTTTTCTACAAATTCTTTATCATACCATTCACGGGCAATGATCATACGGATCATCCCCAGCGCAAGAAGCATGTCCGTTCCGGCCTGTACAGGCAGAAACAGATCCGCCTCCCTGGCGTGCCTGTTTCTGCAGGGATCAATAACGATGAGTTTTGCTCCTCTTTTTTGGGCATTGCTGATCCGAAAAGCTGCCCTTTTGTCCGTATGATAAGGATTGCTTCCCCACAGAACGATAAATCTTGTTTTATCTGTAATCTTCGGCGCCGGAGCGAAGCCAAATGTCTCCCTGTATGCTCCCATGCTGGCCATATGACACATGTTGGCCGCGCCCATGCTATTGGCCGTCCCGATAAGGTTGAACAGCCGTTCATAAAATGCATTGAAATAGGGTTTATTATATCCGCGGATCCCCAAAAGCGCATCCCGTCCATATGTATCCATGATCCTTTTGAAATTTTCACCTATTTCCTTAAAAGCCTGCTCCCAGCTGATAGCCGTCCACCGGTTTTCCCCTTTTTCCCCGGTCCGTTTTAAGGGAGTTTTCACTCTGTCTTTATGACCTGTCAGCTCCAGAACATTCTTTCCTGTATGACACCAGATTGTTCCGTAATCCCGATCCGGACAAACACGGGCAACCTGCCCCGCTTCATCGGTCTTTGCAATAAGATGACACTGGTTCCCACAGAATCTGCATATCACCGGATAACTTTTCTTCTCCATAAGACCCTCCTTCAGTTTTTTAATCCATTGCCTGCAATACCTGCAAGAAAATATTTATGTAAAAATACATATACAAGAAACGGCGGAAGAAAATTCATCATTGCTCCTGCCATTGTAATACCATAATTAACATCTGTTGTTCCCTGCAGGGCTGCAAGTCCTACCGGAAGCGTCTTTGTCAGGTCCGTATTCGCCACAATCAGCGGCCAAAGCAGACTGTTCCAGCTTCTGGAAAAGTAGAGGATCCCAACAGTGATCAGAATCGGCCGGATAATCGGAGTAACAATCTTCGTAAAAATACGCATATCATTACATCCGTCCAGACGCGCGCATTCAAACATCTCCCTTGGGATCGCAACGATCGCCTGACGGATCAGGACAACGCCCAGCATGGACGGAATAGGAAGAATCAGTGGCCAGAACGTATCAATCAGCCCTGCCCATCCTGTCATCAGCCAAAGTGGTACAACCGTTGCCGGAAATGGAATGCACATGGTAAGGAAAAGGATAAAAAACAAAGTATCATTCCCCGGGAATCTCTTTTTTGCAAAAGCAAAGGCCGCCAGGTTACACACACATAAAGTAAGGATTACTCCTGATACCGACACAAAAATACTGTTAAGCAGCCAGCGGGAAAAACCGCTGACCTGGAAAACCTTACTGTAATTTCCCAGTGTATAGGTAGTGAAATCAAAGCTGATTAAATAGGGAGAGTATGTTTCCTGCAGCGAAACAATGATCATATACGCAAAAGGAAGCAGCATGATCAACGTGAGTCCCAGCATCAGCACTGTCGATGCAGCATTTGTTATCTTTTTCATGAAATCTTTCCTCAACTAATATAATTCCGAATTTTTATTGTTAATCAGCCGCCGCTGTGTAAAGGTCAGTACGGCAACCATAATGATCAGGATATTCCCGATTGCCATACCGTAACCGACTTTTGAATATTTGAAACTGTACTGATACAGGTATACCATAATAGTCATGGTGGTGCCGTTGCCTGGCCCGCCGCCTGTCATCACATATACCATATCAAAAGACTGGAAAGTTGCAATAACTCCCAGAAACGCAACCATAATGATCGCCGGCTTCATAAGAGGAGCCGTAATCCAGCGTATTGTCTGCATCCTCGTTGCTCCATCCAGACGCGCCGCCTCATAATAGCTGTCAGGGATATCCACCAGGTACGCGAGGTAAAGCACCATATAATATCCCATTCCCATGAGGATATCCATAATGATAAGCGCCGGAAATACCATTTCCTTTGACCCCAGGATCAATGTACTGTCGATACCAAACAGCTTTAAAAATGCGTAGAGCGGTGAATTTTCATTATTCAGCAGAATCCTCCAGACAATGCTGACAACGCCTGATGCTGCGAGACTTGGAATAAACATGCCATTTCTCACAAATTTTCCCAGTAAAGTTGTCTTTCTGTTATTGATCCATATGGCTGTAAGAAGTCCCAAAACTGTTTCTGCCGGTACTACTGTCACCACAAAGATCAGCGTATTGCGAATACATTTCCGGAAAGTTTCATCCTGAAACAGTTCCTGGTAATTCTTCAGCCCGACAAAACTGGGTGTTGTCAGCGCATTGTATTCTGTCAGACTAAACCAGCCTGATACGAAAATAGGAAGAAACCAAAAAACAACTGTCAAAATAAAAAACGGTAAAATATAAAGATAACCGCTGTAATCTCTTTTTCTTTTCATTTGTTTTCTCCCTATAGATCAAACAGAATATTCTGGTTTAGTTTATAGCTCATCGGCCACAGCCGGATCTTTTCAAAATCCGGATCCTTTTCTCTTCTCAGACTTTCATACAGCTTTTCTACCTCTTCGCAGCTCTTCATATCAAAAATGCTGGCAACTGCATCTTCATCGTTGCTTCCTCTTCCCGGGAGAATATTGCAGAACTCGCTCAATGTAATAGACGGCGGCTCACGGAAAAGTTCCCGGTACTTCTCTTCCTCCGCCTGAAGATCCTTGACAAAATAAAAGAACAGATCTTTTGACGCCCTTGTCATCATTTCCCGGCTCATTGTCTGCGTGGCATATTCATGGAATCCCCTTGTCCCGTTAAAGTAGGCGAATATGCTGTGAATCCGTATTCCTAATTCATCGGCAAACTCTTTTGCCGCATAAATCTCCCCGATATTAAACTGATATAAATGGTAATTGATGTAAGCGTCCCCCTGAAAACCTCTCTCCCTGAGACACTCCATTGTCTCACGGATATTTTCTTTTACTTTTTCAAAAGAAAATCCATGGATCCTGTCATAGGACTGCTGGCTGAATCCGGGCATGGAAAACAGCATTCCATCATAATGGGTGCATGTTCGTATTCTGGAAAAGTCCGGAACCTGTCCGGCATTTGTACTCATATCAATGCGAAGGCCTTCGTCATACATATAATTTACGATCTCCGGAAGGTGAGGATTTAATGTGGGCTCATACCAGTTATAGATCCGGAACAGACAATCCTCTGTAATGATTTTATACTTGCGCATATGCACTGCCAGTTTATCAAAAGCCTTTACATCCATATAGTAGGCCGGAACCTTTTTACTGCGTCCTGTCAGGTTGCTCTGCCCCGTTTTGCAATAAAAACATCTTGCATTGCATTTGTTTAAAATATCCATATAGACTTCTGTATACATAATTTCCCCTTTTCTTCTGCATTTTCTTAATCAGCGCCAGAACCCCGATCCGACAAAATAAGAGAAGCAAAGGCTTCGGATGCCTCTGCTTCTCTTTGCTTCAAGTTACTCTTCCGGTGCCTGGTAGTCTAATGAATTTGCATATTCCGTAACATCCTTCATTGCCTCTTCAGGAGTCATAGAACCGTTCATCATTTCCTGCAGATCTTTCCACAGATAATCATAAACTTCTGTTGCCCTTCTTGCCGCCTTAATAGGACGAATGACAGAGGATTCCACTGCCTCCAGATAAGGTTCTTCCATTTCAGGAACTCCATACCATTTTTCATCTGTCATATTCGGATTTGCTTTTGCCAATTCATGATATTTTTCTCCGCCTTCTCTTCCTGTCACATATTTGATGAAGGAGAATGCAAGATCTTTATTTTCTGCAGCGGACATAAGTACCAGCTGGTCTACGCTGGCCCTTGCACCCATATCTCCGTTGTAGCCTTTCAGATCATAGGAAAATCCAAACTCAAACGGATCCTCTGCTGACTTGAGCTGCTCAAATGTACTGGAGCCGCCTCCTGTAAATCCGATCGCAGCTTTTCCGGTCAGGAAATATTTCTCAAATGCTTCACTGTTCGTCAATGACATGGTATCTGCCGGAAGTGCTCCTTCTGTATTTTTCAGATCATATAAGAACTGCGCTGTCTCAATACCGTCTTCGTTGTCCAGTATACATTTTCCATCGTCATCAAAGATATCGCCGCCCGCCTGGTAGAGGAAGGAATACCAGTTCCAGTTCAGATCCTGATAGAAAGTCTGTCCCCATCCCTGGGCGATTCCGTACTGATCTATTGTCCCGTCACCGTCAGTATCCTTGCCTGCTTTTGAAGCGATACGAAGAACATCTTCCCATGTCTCCGGCGCTTTTTCACCAATCTCATTTAAGATATCCATATTATAGAACATGGTAAGAACCGCTTCCGGTCCGCCCTGGGCAATTCCGTAATTCTTGCCGAAGATTTTGTAATTGTCACCCAGTACTGTGTAGTTTTCATAATCTTCTTCTGTCAGATAGTCTGTCAGATCTTCCACAGCTCCGGCATCAATGTATGTAGGGAACATTTCCACATACATATAACCTACATCCGGTCCTTTATTTGTAGAAATACCGGAATTATACTTCGTTTCATATTCTTTCCATGAGATGAACTGGAATTTCACATCCACATTATTTTCTTCTTCAAAAGGTTTGGATATTTCGTCCCAGATTGCTTCATCTTCCCCGTTTAATTTTGCCGGCAGCCATACTTCCAGAGTTTCCTTTTCTTCTGTACTTTGATCCCCGCTTTCTGTCTCGCCTGTGTTTCCACCGCAGCCTGCAAGAAGCCCTGTTACCATCAGACCGCACAGAAAGGCACTCACAACTCTCTTTTTCATTTTTTCCTTCCTCCTGTTATCTAAGTTGTATCTTCAAGTATATCCACAACCATTTTACTCTTCCCCTGTATTTTCGGTCAAATTGGTAATTTTTATATCTTTATAGAAAAATTCTATTTATATTAAAACATTTCCGGTACCTTCTAACGAAAATAAAGAAAGGCTCAAAAGCCTGACTCTATATTCTGTAGAATCTGACTTTTGAGCCTTCCTGCAATATTCCGCTTCCCTCCGGTATATCAACCAGGCAATTACAACCTATACCGTTTCGTATCATTCCATTGGACTGTTTATCCGGCAGGTAGATCTCATTTCCGGATACAATGCCTCTTATGAGCCTTCTTACCGGCGTTTTTTTGGAAAAGTGATTGGCAAGCCTTCCTTCCTCCGGTAAAAGCCCTGCTGTTTTCCTTTTCTGCATGCTCCCTAAAATATAGGGTATCAAAAATTCAAAGACCGCTGCCGCCGAGCAGGGATTTCCTGAAAGAGAAAGGACAAATGTTTTCCCCAGAGTAAAAAACATGGTAGGCATTCCCGGCTTGACATGGATTCCATGAAAAATGATCCTGCCGCCCATCTCTTTTGCCAGCCCGGGCAGATAATCCTTTTCTCCCACAGACACGCCTCCTGTTGTAATGATCAGATCTGCACTTTCTGCGGCTTTTTGCAGAACACTGCGAATCGTCTCCGGATCGTCCCCGACACATTCCGCCTGCCCTACGCTGCATCCCACCTGCTGAAGTCTGGCTGTAAAATACACCCTGTTGGAATCATAGATTTTCCCATAGCCAAGCTCTTCACCCGGTGTACACAGTTCATCCCCTGTAGTGATCACGGCTGTTCTGATACGACGGTACACTTTGATCAGGTCTTTGCCGGCCACTGTAAGAGCAGCAAGCACAGAGGCGTCTGCTTCCTGCCCTCTTTCGGCAATCCTGTCTCCCTTTTGAAAATCTTCTCCCGCCTGACAGCAGTTTTTCCCTTCTGTTCCGGGATGGAAGACCTGTACCTGTTCTTTCCCGTAATCCGTATCCTCCTGCCGAATGACGCAGTCAGCGCCTTTCGGTATGGCTGCTCCTGTCATAATGCGCACTGCCTGTCCGTCTGAAAGCGTTTTTCCTGATACTTCTCCCGCACAGACACGATCTATGACACCAAGCACAGCAGGATTCTGCTGGGAGGCCTCCTTTGTATCCCGGCTTTTCACAGCATAGCCGTCCATGGCCGACCGGGGGAAAGGAGGATAGTCAATGTCCGCATATACATCCTCCGCAAGAGTGCGCCCCAGGCATAATGCAGCCGGCAAGCTCTCTGTTCCAACAGCCTGGACATTTTCCCTGATCAATCTCACTGCTTCTTCTAATGTCTTTCTTTCCATCCTTCCAATACCTCTTGTACAATAAGTCCGGCAACGGAAGCCGCATCATTTAGATCAAACACCCGATTATTTTCTCCCACTGCAGTATCACTTACCACAGCAAAACAATTTTGAGGATCCGCAGCCGCCGGCTGTCCGCTGTCTTTTCTATACACCAGGATTTTAGGCCAATTTTCCGCCTTAAAGCCTTCTGTCAGTATAACGTCCACCTGATCGATCTTCCCGATGATCTCCGCCGGCAAGACCGGCCGATTTTCCATCAGTACCGCCTTTTTATCTGAAATCAGGCCTGTCACGTCCGCCCCCGCCGCTGTAAGACGATAGCTGTCTTTTCCTTCCCGGTCTATCTCAAATTCATGGGCGTCATGTTTCACAACTGCTACACGCAGTCCACGTTTTTTCAGCTCCGGAATCAATTTTTCTAAAAAAGTAGTTTTGCCGCTCCCGGAATACCCTACCACAGAATAAACCGGAATCTCTGTGGATGACTTCCGATCCATAAATTTCTTGTATTCCTCCAAAGTATTGATGTTTCGAAGTTTTTCTTCTCCGCCTGAAAGCTGTTTTGCTGAGACATATTCCACTTTCATGGTCTTGAGGATTTTTTGCACCCTCCGCTCGCCATTTTTCAGCGAATTTTCTATTGTAAGAGCCGCACGCTTTCGGTAGAGTCCTCCAAGCCCGTGGATTTTTCCATCTGTTCCAACAGGAATCACCGCATCTGTATCTTCTTCTGCAGCCTTCATGAT
>NZ_JAYAZJ010000053.1:0-9633 GCF_037273965.1 Claveliimonas sp.
TACTGTACTGTCAGGCGGAATATATTTCTCTGTCTGGGAGGGCTGAAGTTCCTCCAGGAAATATTCTCCTGCAAAATGAACCGCCCCAAATCCCAAACAGAAAAGGAAAAGACATATTGTAAATAATATTCTTTTTTTCAAAATTATTTTGTTTCCTCCACAATTTCCATGTTTCTGGAAAAAGGTTTACTCAAATCAATGGAATTTCCAAAAAGAACATCTGATTCCCCGTTAATGGAAATCTGTACCTCTCGCACACTTTCACTCTCCGTAAGAGAATTGACAAGAGAGTAGATAACTGTTTCCGGTTCTGCATTATTATAACCCTGTACAAGAAATCCTTCATCAAAATTCACATAACATATTCCGGCTTTTACGGAAATCCCCAGAAGAACCGCATCCGTTGGAAGAGTCTGCAGACAGCTGTCATCTTTAGGGCCTTTCAGCAGCTGTTCCACGATCAGCTTTTCTAAAGATGTATTGCTGTTGTAACGCACGTTTACCGTCTGTTCTGCCAGAGCATTTCCCTCTATATTGGAAAAATAGAGCTTCAGCTCCGCCTTCTGATAAGAATGGAGCGCTGAACCGATATTCTGTACAAAATCATCTTCCGTCATATAGCCTGCGCTGGTACCATCCTCGTTCCTGACCGGCTCCTCTCCGATAAAAAATCCCACACGGTCAATTCCCTCTATCTGAACCAATGTCTGCACAATTGCCGCCTGCATCAGCACTTCGTCCTTCTTTTTCATATTCCTGTAGGCTTCATTAAAGGACAGATCCGCATAACCTTTTTCTATCCTTTCTACTGCTGCCTCCACCCCTTCGGGAACCGCACTTTTATAAATATCACTTGCAGGCGATGAAAGGAGCTCCATAGCCTCCTCTGCCTGTTCTTTTGCACTGCCTTCAGTCAAGGAAGAATCCCACGCTGTACGGACAAGTGAAGTCCCCTTTTCATTAATATAGTACACATAGGGGCCTTTTTCTGCTTCTTTTCCGCTATCTGCCGAACAGCCGGTGCACAAAAGTATACATATGAAAATCCACAGGACACTTTTATGTTTCTTTTTCACATCCATCCCTCCTAGGCAATATAATTCAGCGGAATCCTTACAGTAAATGTTGTTCCTTCTCCAAGCTGGCTGTATACCTTGATCGCTCCGCGGTGCATAACTACTGCATTACGGGCAATCGCAAGACCCAGTCCGGTTCCTCCGATTTCTCTGGAATGAGATTTGTCCACCCGATAAAATCTCTCAAAGATATGCTCTTTGGACTCTTCCGGTATTCCGATTCCGGAATCTGCCACTTCAATATAAAAAAACTTATGATCTGCATTCAGAGACACGTGTACCCATCCGCCGTCTATATTATATTTTACTGCATTTTCTACGAGATTTGTTATAGCAAGAGAAAGCTTTACTCCGTCAACTTCTGCGTTTACCGGACGAAAGCTTTCAAACACTACTTCAATATTTCTGGCAGCGGCAATCGGCTGAAGTCTCTTCAGTATCTTTTCTAAAAGATCATTGATGTTTTCCTGCTTCACTTGCAGAGAAGCTGCTGTTTTGTCCATTTTTACAAGTGAGAGAAGATCGTTGATGATCTTGTCCTCTCTTTCAATCTCTTCTGAAAGATCCTGCATAAATTCCTGGTACAGCTCCACCGGCACATTTTCCTGGGCAAGCAGTGAATCCGCCAGAACCTTCATAGAAGTAATCGGTGTTTTCAACTCGTGAGAAACATTCGCCACAAACTCCTGCCTGGAATCGTCCAGGATTTTCAGGCGTCCCAGCATTTTGTTAAAAGCTTCTGATATCAGCCTTGTCTCTGTGTAAGTATTTTCATGGAGATAATTGTCATCGTATCCCTCATTCACCGCCTCAATGGAAGATGTAATTCTGGCAAAAGGCCGCACCATTACCGCCCCCAGAATAATCGCAAGCACCGCCACAGTCAGAATGATGATCCCTTCCGCGATCCATGCTTTTGCATCCAGCACTTCAATGCTGTCAAGGATAGGTGTGGTGGATACACTGACAAGCATAACCCCTGTTACGCTCTCCTTATCCGCTGCAAAAATAGGTGATGTTACTTCTATATATCCGCTTTTGGCATCGTAAATCTTTGTCCCCTCGCCCTCAAAACATTGGATCACATCTTCTGATACGATTGTCTTTTCTTTATCCAGATCATAGGTATCTTCCACAATCTGAAACTGACTGTCTATCAGCATGACCCTTCCGTTATATATGCTGGACAGCTGCTCCAGCTCAGGCAGCATTGCCTCTGCCGCTTTCTTTTCAGGATAACCCATAGCGGCAAGCTGATTGCACAGAATGGTACACTGATTTTGTATCTGGGCGGTCTGGACATCTACCGCCCTGTCTTCATAACTTTTCAGGATAATGGATTTCAGAATCAGGCAGGGAAGAATCCCTACCAGCATGAGTAAAAAGATAATACGAAATCTGAGACTTTTAAAAAAATGATTTCTTATATACAGCCTAACCCCTGAAATAATAACCAACTCCCCACTTTGTATAAACATATTTCGGATCGCTTGGATGGGTCTCTATCTTCTCCCTGAGACGCCGGATATGTACATCTACCGTTCGGACATCTCCCGGATACTCATAGCCCCACACAATATTGAGCAGACTTTCTCTGCTGTACACTTTTCCCGGATTTGTTGCCAGAAGTTCCAGAAGATCAAATTCCTTTGCCGTCAGGTTGATCTCCTTTTCGCCGATTACAACTCTCCGGCTTTCACAGTCTATTTTCATTTCGCCTTTGATGAAGATCTTTTTATCTTCTGTCTCTTCGGTTTTCTTGCCTGTACGGCGCATGATGGCCTTGATCCTGGCTTTGACTTCCAGAATATTAAAAGGCTTTGTAATATAGTCATCTGCTCCATATTCCAAGCCCAGGATCTTATCCATATCATCGCCCTTTGCAGTCAGCATGATAATAGGCACATCCGAATATTCCCGGATCTGTGTACACACCTCAAATCCGTCTTTTTTTGGGAGCATTACATCCAGAAGGATGATATCGTATGTATTTTCCGCCGCCAACTTCAGAGCCTCTTCTCCGTCATAGGCACAGTCCACTTTCATTCCATCCTGCTCCAGACTGAAACGTATCCCCTTAACAATCAGTTTTTCATCATCTACCACTAATACTTTTTTGCTCATTCTGTTTTGATCTGCTCCTTAATCTTTTCATAGATGCCTTCTTTGATCCCCTGGACATTCATAATATCCTCCGGGGAATGGAAGCTTCCATTTTCCTCACGGTAAGTCAGAATTGCCTCCGCCCGCGTCTCTCCTATTCCCGTCAGCGTCATCAGCTCTTCCTTATCCGCTGTATTTAAATTTACTCTCTCATCATTCATGCCGCCGCTGCTTCCTTCGTCCGGAGTTTCAGCCGGCATAGCGGCTGCCTCTTCTTTTGACGGTATATAAATACGCTGTCCGTCCGACGCTTTTTCCGCCAGATTGACGCTCTCCGCCGCTCCCTGTTCCAAAATCCCTCCGGCGCTTTCGACTGCCTCATAGATTCTGGACTCTTCCGGCAGTTCATAGACTCCTGGCGAAGCCACCTGTCCGCAGACATACACCCAGATCTTTCCCTCATCTGTTCTGCCTGTCTGCTCTTTGCCTGCTCCTTCCCGCTGCTCTTGACTCTCCCCGTCTGCCTGCTCCTCACCGGAGCCTTTTTCCTCCTGCAGCGCTTCCTCCTCCAGGGTAACTTCCTCCCCGGTAATCTCATCGCTTTGGCAGCCGCTTAGCACAAACGTCATCATTGTCAAAATTATAAGAACCATCCCTGGTTTTCTACGCATAAAATCCTCCTTTACAGTTAAAAAACCGTAAACACCCCTCTTTATGCCTAGACACCGTTATTGTACTATTTCCATTGGAAAATTGCAACTCCAATCAAAGACAACGCAAGTCCTCCCAGTTTTCTCCATTCCAGCGGTTCTTTTTCAACGCCAAACATGCCGAACAATTCTATCACATAAGCTACCGTAAGCTGTGCGATGACAATGAGAAGCGCCGCTTTTGCCGGTCCCAGCTGCTCCATGCTTTTAATAACTGTCCAGGTAATTCCTGCTCCGATCACGCCTCCCAGCAGCATATATTTGGGTTCCACACGGGCAATGGCCCCGATACTGTCACGTCCCATAAAAAACCACACTGCCAGGCAGACCAAAAAGGCGCTGAACTGTACCCAGCCATTGCTGACATACATCCCTGTTGTCTTTGTCACCTGTGTATTGAATACCCCCTGTACGCTCATCAATGCACCGGACAAAAGCGCAATGAAAAAACCAGCCATAAGAAATACCTTCCTTCTTTCATAATTAAGGAATAGTATCTCCTACAGCCGGCTGTTTTATAACGCCTTTTTCAGCTTTTCAATCATTTCATCCACATGATCTTCCGTGATGATAAGCGGCGGTACAATGCGGAGGACATTCCCTCCTGCTGAAATGACAAGCAGTCCTTCCTCCTGCGCCTTTGCGATCACTTCTCCTACCGGAACGTTCATTGCAAGCCCCTGCATCAGACCTTTTCCGCGCCGTTCTTTTACAGCATCGCTCTTGGCTGCAAGTGCATCCAGCTTCTTTTCCAGGTACGCCGACACCTTTTTGACGTGTTCCAGGATATGTTCCTCCTCATAAATGTCAAGAACTTTGGAAACTGCCGCACATACAAAAGGATTTCCTCCATAGGTTGTTCCATGATCTCCGGGTGCCAGAGACTTCTCTGCCACCTTTTCTGTCATGGCAAATGCCCCTACCGGGACGCCTCCTCCGATAGCCTTTGCCATTGCCATAATATCCGGCTTCACACCGTAATCCTGCCAGGCAAACATAGTTCCTGTCCGTCCCATGCCGCACTGGATCTCATCCAGGATGAGAAGCGCTCCTCTCTCATCACAAAGCTCTCGCACTCCCCGGAAAAATTCCGGATCTATAGGATAAATGCCGCCCTCTCCCTGAAGGGTTTCCATGATGACCGCACAGGTCTTATCAGAAAACTGTTCCTTTACGCTTTCCATATCGTTATAACGGGCAAATTTCACACCTCCGATCAGCGGTTCAAATGGTGTCCTGTAGCTTTCTGTGGCTGTCACAGAAAGCGCTCCCATACTTCTTCCGTGGAAAGAATGTTCCATAGCAATGATCTCAAATTTTCCGGAACCTTCTGTGTAAGCATACTTTCTTGCCGCCTTCAGTGCTCCTTCGATAGCCTCTGTGCCGCTGTTGGTAAAAAAGATCCGGTCCATCTGTGCTGCTTTGGCAAGCTTGGCCGCCGCATCCGCTGCCGGACGGCTGTAGTAGAGATTAGACGTATGCAGCAAAAGATCTATCTGTGATTTCAATGCTTCTGTATAGCCTTTATGTCCATATCCCAGGCTGCACACGGCAATTCCGGCTGCAAAATCAAGGTATTTCTTTCCCTCTGTATCATACAGATACACGCCTTCTCCCTTTTCCAGCACAATAGGATACCGATTGTAAGTGTGGAGAAGCGCATGATCCGCCTCATCCATCCATTTATTCTTCATGGCAAAATCTACTCCCTTCATCATCCAAAATCGCAGTTCCAATTCCCTTATTTGTAAAGATCTCCAAAAGCAGGCAGTGGGGTATTCTTCCATCCAGGATATGCACTCTGGACACTCCGTTCTCAATAGCGTCAATACAGTTGTTCAGTTTTGGCAGCATACCGCCTCCAATATATCCGTCCTCCATCAGACCTCTTGCCTCTGTGACAGTCAGCTCTGATATAAGTGTTTCCGGATCCTTGGGATCTTTGTAAACGCCTTCGATATCTGTAAGAAACGCCAGTTTTTCTGCATGCATTGCCCTTGCAATAGCACAGGCTGCATCGTCAGCATTGATATTGTAAGTGTAAAATTTTTCATCCAATCCAACCGGACACACAATAGGAAGAAAATCTTTTTCCAGAAGATCCCACAAAATATCTGCATTTACTTCCGTTACTTCTCCTACAAAACCAATGTCTTCGCCGCCGGACAGTTTCTTCTTTACCTTCAGAAGCCTTCCGTCCTTTCCGCTGATTCCGATTGCTCTTACTCCCAGGCCTTCCACCAGCTGTACCAGCTCTTTATTTACTTTGGAAAGAACCATCTCTGCCAATTCCATGGTGGCCTCGTCTGTCACACGCAGCCCGTTAACAAACTGCGGCTCCATTCCTACTTTTCCGACCCAGCGGCTGATCTCTTTCCCTCCGCCGTGTACAATGATAGGCTTAAATCCTACCAGTTTAAGCAGCGTCACATCCTGAATGACATGTTCTTTCAACTCCTCATCCACCATGGCGCTTCCGCCGTACTTTACAACAATGACTTTCCGGTTAAACCGCTGGATATAGGGGAGGGCTTCAATCAGAACCTCCGCCTTGTCCAGATATTTCTGCATACTATTATCCATTTTTTCTAACTCCTGTAATCTGCATTAATCTCAATGTAACCATGGGTGAGATCACAGCCCCAGGCAGACGCTGTCATTTCTCCCATCTTAACGTCAGCTCTGGCCGTCACCTCCGGCTGCGACAAAATTTTGGTCGCCTCTTCTTCACTGTAATCTACAGCAGTTCCGTTTTCAATGATCTGAATAGTTCCGGCGCTGCTCTCAAAGAAAAGGTCCACTTTTTCCGGATCAAACTGCGCGCCGGAATATCCCATGGCGCACAGGATCCTTCCCCAGTTTGCGTCGTGTCCGGCAATGGCTGTCTTCGTAAGGTTAGAGCATACAATGGCTTTTGCCAGGATTTTTGCCTGCTCTTTCGTCTCCGCTCCCACGATTTTCGCCTCAAAAAGCGCGGTAGCTCCTTCTCCGTCGCCGGCAATTTTCTTGGCCAGATATTCATTGATCACATGAAGCGCTTCTTTGAATTTATCATAATCTTCTGTTCCGTATTGGATCTCTTCATTTTCCGCCAGCCCGTTTGCGAGGAGAAGAACTGTATCGTTTGTGGATGTATCGCCGTCTACAGAAATCATATTGTAGGTATCCGGCACATCTTCGCTAAGAGCACTCTGGAGCGCTTCCCTGGAGATGACTGCATCTGTTGTGATAAATGCAAGCATGGTGCACATATTAGGATGGATCATTCCGGAACCCTTCGCCATACCTCCGATGGTAACGGTTTTCCCGCCGGCTTCAATCGTTACAGCCAGCTCCTTTTCAGCTGTATCTGTAGTCATGATGGCCTTTGCAGCAGCTGTTCCGTTCTCCAGTGAATCCTCCTTTTTCTCACCCAGGGCTTCAATTCCTTTTTTCAGTTTCTCAATGGGCATCTGTCTGCCGATCACGCCTGTGGATCCGATGAGGACGCCGTCCGCATCCACGCCCAGGACTTCTGCTGCTTTCTGTGCGGTCTCCTGGCAGTAGCCGTACCCTTCCTCTCCGGTACATGCATTGGCAATGCCGGAATTTACAATGACCGCCTGTGATTTCTTTCCGCTTTTTACTACTTTCTGATCCCATTTTACCGGCGCTGCTTTTACCACATTAGTCGTAAATGTACCGGCGCACACACACGGTACCTGGCTGTACACCAGCGCCATATCCGTACGGTCCTTGTACTTTAATCCTGCAGCTGTACATGCTGCTTCAAATCCCTTTGCTGCGGTCACTCCGCCTTTGATAATCTCCATTTCCACACACTCCTTGCTTATCAGCTGTTCATTTTCTATTGCTCATTAAAAGCCGTAATATTTTCATCATTTAGCACAAAATCATAATAGTTCAGATCTTCCCTCTCTGTCCAGCCGATTGTATTCCAAAATGCATTTCCGATATCATTTTTGGTAAATGCGATCAGACAGACTTTATTGATCTTCTCTGCTTTCAGCGCTTCCATGGCCTTTACTACCATAGCCTTTCCAATTCCGTGACGCCGGTATGCCTCATCCACACAGACGTGATAAAGGCATCCCCTTCTTCCGTCATGTCCGCACAGGATTCCGCCTACAATTTTTCCATTCTCTTCCGCTACGACGCTGGTAGTAGGGTTTCTCTGAAGGAAGCGGGCAACTCCTTCTCTGGAATCATCAATGCTGCGGATGCCGAAGCCCTTGATCTTTTTCCACAGCTTGTATACCTGATCATAATCCTCTATTTTCATTTCACGGATCGTCATTTTTTTCACTCTACGGGAACATCGGTACAAGATTTAACCCTTCATCCTCCGGCAATCCAAAGGCAAGGTTCATATTCTGTACTGCCTGTCCGGCCGCTCCTTTCACCAGATTGTCGATAGCGCCCATCATAATGATTCTGCCTGTGCGCGGATCGATTTGGAAATTAATGTCCGTGTAATTGCTTCCCTCTACCCATTTTGTCTCCGGGAAAACGCCTTTGTCAAGCACACGGATAAATTTCTCATCCTTATAATATTTATCATATACTGCTTTTACTTCTTCATAGGTTACATCTTTTGTAAGCTTCGCATATTCTGTCGCAAGAATGCCCCGGTTCATGGGCACAAGATGAGGGGTAAAATTCAGGACAACTTCCCTGCCGGAAGCATATCCAAGCTGTTCCTCGATCTCCGGCGTATGTCTGTGGGTTGCCACACCGTACGCCTTTATATTTTCATTGACCTCACAGAAAAGATTTGGAAGCTTCGCTCCTCGTCCTGCCCCTGAGGTCCCGGACTTTGCATCGATAATCAGTGTATCCATATCAATCAGCCCCTCTTTTGCCAGCGGGTAGGCTGTCAGAATGGAACAGGTTGTATAGCATCCCGGATTTGCGATCAGTCTTGCCTTTTTCACATCATTTCGGTTAATCTCACAGAGACCATAAACTGCCTCTGAAATAAATTCCGGACTTTTATGCTCAATTCCGTACCATTTTTCGTAAGTTTTTACATCTTTTATACGAAAATCCGCGCTAAGGTCAATGATCTTGACCTGTGACAGGATGTTCTCATTCACCAGTGAAGCGCACAGCCCCTGTGGAGTTGCCGTAAAGATCACATCCGCCTGTGCGGCCAGCGCCTCCATATTGTCATCCATACAGGCTGCATCTACAATCTGAAACATGTTCCGGTAAACATCTGCGTATTTCTGATCTATATAACTTCTGGAGCCGTACCATACAATTTCTGCATCCTTGTGTCCCGTCAGTATGCGCACCAGCTCCCCGCCGGCATATCCGGTGGAACCAATAATTCCAACTTTTATCATTGCTGTACATCCTTTCTTCCTATTAATAAGGTTACCTGTTCAAGTTTATACCACTTTCTTTTTCCTGTAAAGTAGCAAAACAGGCCTCTCCTCCTCCGATATTGCATGATTATACATCTTTTATGAATATTATGCAATATATTTTGTATATCAAACATCAAAATATTCTTTTTTCAACTTTTAGTTGCATAATTATTAAATATAGTGTATAGTAATCCTTGCGATTAACATGAACTGTAAAAATGAAAATAAATTTTCAGGAGGAAATATCATGAAAGAAAAAGTTTCCTTTAACCAGGGAATGATTGCGGTAGTGTCAAGACCGCCTGAATAAGCAAGTACAACTTTTTCTTTCATGATATTTCCTCCTGAAAATTTATTTTCATTTTTACAGTT
>NZ_JAYAZJ010000054.1:0-14413 GCF_037273965.1 Claveliimonas sp.
TGTCCTCCCAGATAAAAGAGTTTACAGAGCCCAAAGAAGTCATTTGTTTTGCCTCGTTCGTTTCATGACTGAACAGATAAAGGCTGCTCTGATATGTATTCGCCTTAATATCTGCTTTCTTTACAATGAAAGCAGTGTGTTTCCCATCCGGTGAAATACGGGGATCACTGACAAACTGATAGTCAAGAAACGATTCGCATGTGATGCTCTTTTTCATCATTTTCTCCTTTCTTGCAATTTAAAATTAAAAATAAAAAATTTTATTTTTATGTTTTTTTATGGAAGCCCGAAGGCTTCCGTTATTCTTTCACTATTTTTCCTTGTCTGTTTCTGTATCGGGAACTCCTGATCCACCGATATGATTGCCGAGTTTTTGCAGTGCTTCTTTTGTTTTCCCGTTTTCCATCAACTCGATCAGCATAAAATGGTCCTCTACCGTTCTTTCATACTTTCTCGTCTTCAAAGGCCTGATCAGGTAATTCAGTACGATAAATCTTCCCTGCACTCCAGTGTAAAGATCATCCATGATCTTATTTCCGGCACTTTGTACAATTGCTCTGTGAAACTTCAGATCTGCCATGGCAAGTTCTACATATTCTTCCTTCTCAAAACATTCCCGACACTGTTCGGCATATTTTCGCAGATCTTTTATCGTTCTTTCAACATGTTCTTTACTTCCGTTCAATGTTTTCTCCAGAGCATGCCCCTCCAGAAGCCGGCGGATTTCAATAATCTGATCTACTGTTCCTTCTTCCAGATCCGGCACATACACCCTTCCATTTGACATGATCTTTAAAATTCCATCTTTGCCTAACATTTTTACAGCCTGCACAACAGGAGTCCGGCTGACCTCGAATTTTTCACACAGATCATTCAGCATAATTTTCTCACCGACAGCATATTCTCCCCGGATCAAACTTTCAATGATCTTATGATAAAGAACTTCATCCAGGTTTACTTTTACTTTCATCTTTCATCCGCCTTTCCTCTCATGCGCTCTGCTTATTTAAAGTATATCTTCTTTTTCCGTGATTTGCAATCAAAATAAAATAAAAAATTTTTTTATTTTAAATATTGTTTTCTTCTTCTGCCGGCCGGATCCCTTCCACCTGAAAACAGGTAATCCACGGATACTCCACATAATTGACAGCGATTTCTTCCGACAACTCTACGCCCTGATCCGGATAGTATACTTTTCCTATCTCGCTTGTATCTGCCCTGTATCCTTTTTCCGCCATAGCTTCTTCATCCTCGTTGGTAAAACTTACCACTATCTCCTTATACGGAGGCGCACATCAGCTGGTAAATTCCTCCACACTTAAGACTACGTCATTCCACCCAAACTTCAGCATATATTTTTTTGCATTATCGTTTAATTTTACCATACTCTTGACACCTCTTTCCTAAATAGAAGTTTACCATATCATCTCTCCTACTACAAACCTGTTTTTCTGCAAATCCTGATTGACGAATCCTGTAAATTATGCGAAAATAAATTTAAGTATGGGTTAAAGACATAACAAACCCTACAGAAAAATCATACATACTGTCCTAGTAGTATGTATACATATCGAAAGGAGTTTTAAAATGATTTATTCACATGAAGTAGAAATGATGTGTCCGGTAGCTCAAGGTGCAAATCACGGACCAGCTCCGATCCCGGAAGAAGCAAAATGGGTACAGGCAAAAGAAATTAAAGATATTTCCGGTCTGACACACGGTGTAGGCTGGTGTGCTCCGCAGCAGGGAACCTGCAAACTGACTTTAAATGTCAAAGACGGAATCATTCAGGAGGCACTTGTAGAGACAATCGGATGTTCCGGTATGACTCACTCTGCAGCTATGGCTTCTGAAATCCTTCCTGGAAAAACAATTCTGGAAGCGCTGAATACAGACCTGGTCTGCGACGCTATCAATACAGCAATGAGAGAACTTTTCCTCCAGATCGTATACGGAAGAACTCAGAGCGCATTCTCTGAGGACGGGCTTCCGATCGGTGCAGGACTTGAAGACCTTGGAAAAGGACTTCGCTCTCAGGTTGGTACTATGTATGGTACACTGGCAAAAGGACCTCGTTACCTCGAAATGGCTGAAGGTTATGTCACAGGAATCGCACTGGATGAACATGATGAGATCATCGGATATCAGTTCGTAAGCCTTGGAAAGTTCACAGACTTCATCAAAGCCGGTGACACACCAAACGATGCATGGGAGAAAGCAAAAGGTCAGTACGGCCGTGTTGCTGATGCTGTTAAAATCATCGATCCGCGCAAAGAGTAATAAAGGTAATAATTCAGGAGGATACATAAATGGCTTTATTTGAATCATATGAAAGAAGAATAGATAAAATCAATGAAGTATTAAACAGCTACGGCATTGCTTCATTAGAAGAAGCTGAAAAAATCACAAAGGACGCCGGACTGGACGTATACAATCAGATCAAGGGAATCCAGCCTATCTGTTTTGAAAATGCCTGCTGGGCATATATTACAGGTGCTGCAATCGCAATCAAAAAGGGATGTTCAAGAGCTGCTGACGCTGCTGCTGCAATCGGAGAAGGTCTTCAGGCTTTCTGTATTCCGGGTTCTGTAGCTGATCAGCGTAAAGTTGGACTTGGACATGGAAATCTCGGAAAAATGCTTCTGGAAGAAGAAACAGACTGTTTCGCTTTCCTTGCAGGACATGAGTCTTTTGCCGCTGCTGAAGGTGCAATCGGTATTGCTGAAAAAGCAAACAAAGTTCGTAAGAAACCTCTTCGCGTTATCCTGAACGGACTTGGAAAAGACGCTGCAAAGATCATTTCCAGAATCAACGGATTTACTTATGTACAGACAGAATATGATTACTATACAGGAGAACTGAAAGAAGTTCAGAGAATCGCTTATTCTGACGGACTTCGCTCCAAAGTAAACTGCTATGGTGCAAACGACGTACGTGAAGGTGTTGCTATCATGTGGAAGGAAGGCGTTGATGTCTCCATCACAGGTAACTCCACAAACCCGACACGTTTCCAGCATCCGGTTGCAGGAACATACAAAAAAGAATGTGTAGAAGCAGGAAAGAAATACTTCTCTGTTGCTTCCGGCGGTGGTACAGGACGTACTCTTCACCCGGACAACATGGCTGCAGGACCGGCTTCCTACGGTATGACAGATACACTGGGACGTATGCATTCTGATGCACAGTTTGCAGGATCCTCTTCTGTTCCGGCTCACGTTGAAATGATGGGTCTGATCGGAGCAGGAAACAACCCGATGGTTGGTATGACAGTTGCTGTTGCCGTTTCTATTGAAGAAGCTGCAAAGGCAGGAAAATTCTAAGAAAATCTCAAAAGAGTCAAAAATCCGCTGTGACCTGATTATCACAGCGGATTTTTTCTATTCTATTCATCCAGCTTCAATTTCGCAAAAGCCTCTGCAAAAGCCAGATTCACAGGTTCATCCTTCTGTTTGTTCAGATATTTCTGAACATCCTTTTTGCTGACTCCTGCTCCCTCTTTCTTCCTTCTCTCTTTGAAAGCGGAAAGTTTTTCCTTATATCCGCAGGCACATACAAATACCTGGCCATCCCCCTGCCCTCTAAGCATCATTTTCTTATGGCAGTTTGGACATCTTGCATTGGATACTCTTGCCAGCACCTCCCGGTGTCCGCATTCCCTGTCCTGGCAGACCAGCATTTCTGACTTCTTTCCCTGTACTTTCAGCATTCTCTTCCCGCACACCGGACATTTCGTATTGGTCAGATTATCATGACGGAAAGTTCCTTCTCCCGTCCGTATCTCCTCTGTCAGACTGTTTGCATAGTCCCGGATCTCATGCATGAATGTGCCTCGCTTCATCTTCCCGTCAGCAATTCTGGAAAGCTTCATCTCCCAGTCTGCCGTGAGTTCCGGCTTTTTCAGGTCTTCCGGCACCAGCTCAAGAAGCTGTTTCGCCTTGGAAGTCAGATAGATCTCGCTTCCCTTTTTTTCCAGGAGAAAACTGCCGAAAAGCTTATCTATAATATCCGCGCGGGTTGCCACGGTTCCGAGCCCTCCGGTCTCTCCCAATGTTTTTGCAGCCTTCTTATCCTGTGTTTCCATGTAAGCAGCAGGACTTTCCATAGCGGCAAGAAGAGTTCCTTCGTTGAATCTTGCCGGGGGCTTTGTCTTTCCTTCTGTGACAGTAAAAGACAGCCCCTGTATATGTTTTCCCTTTTCCATGGGAGGGAATGCTTTTGGCATATCCTGTTCTTCGTCCGGATCTTCCTCCTGACTGTATACTTCTCTCCAGCCTTCTTTCAGCACCTTCCTGCCTTTTGCCGTAAAGGTTTCTCCTTCTATTACGGCAGTTATTTTTATCTCTTCAAATTCTGCCGGGGGATATAAAGCCGCAAGAAATCTTTTGATCACAAGATCATAGATCTTTCGTTCCTCGCCTGTCATATGTTCCAGCTGAACAAACTGCTCTGTGGGAATGATGGCATGATGATCCGATACCTTTTTATCATTGACAAAGGGCGCATCTTTCGTGAAAGGCCCTTTGAAAACTTTCCCGGCAGCTTTCCGGTAAGGTCCCACAGCACAGGCCTGTACCCTGTCTTTCAAAGTAGGCACAATATCACTGCTGATATAGCGGGAGTCTGTCCTTGGATAAGTAAGCACTTTATGATTTTCATAGAGCCTCTGCATAATGTTCAGCGTCTCCTTGGGCGAGAATCCGAATCGCCGGTACGCATCTTTCTGAAGTTCTGTCAGATCATATAAAAGGGGCGGGAATGTTTTCTTCCTGGAAGTCTTCATCTCGGTTATTACCGCTTCCTTCCCGGTCACCTTCTTTTTGATCTCCTGTATTCTGTTTTTATCAAATGTACGGCTGCTTCCCGATTTCTGATCGCTCCACGTCAGAGTGATCCCTTTTGTATACGCATTCAGCCCATAGAATGTCTCCGGAACAAATTTCCGGATCTTCTCCTCCTGTTTGGCTACAATAGCAAGCGTCGGGGTCTGCACCCGTCCGCAGGAAAGCTGGGCGTTATATTTACAGGTCAGGGCTCTGGTAGCATTCATACCCACCAGCCAGTCTGCTTCTGCCCGGCAAAACGCCGCATCATAAAGAGGCTTGTAATCCTCTCCCCTTCTTAGATGAGCAAATCCTTCCCGGATTGCCTTATCTGTTACAGAAGAGATCCAGAGTCTCTTCACCGGCTTTTTGCTCCCGGCTTTTTCCAGGATCAGCCGTGCTACCAGCTCTCCTTCTCTCCCCGCGTCTGTAGCAATGATGATCTCTCCTATATCCTTTCTGTGGATCTGGCTTTTCACCGCGTGATACTGTTTCTGTGTCTGACGGATCACTTCCAGTTTAAAATGTTCCGGAATCATCGGAAGATCTTCCATCTTCCAGGTCTTATATTTTGGATCATAATCCTCTGGATCTGCCAGGGTGACCAGATGCCCCAGACCCCATGTTACCACGTACTGTCCGCCCTCCAGAAAGCCGGAGCCGTTTTTGGTACATTTCAAAACACGGCCAATATCCCTTGCTACTGATGGCTTTTCTGCTATTACTAATGCTTTCATATTTTCTGTTTTCTCCGTTTATGATTCCAGCAGATCCCAGAAACTGCTGTCTGTCTGATAAGGCGCAAGTTCATCCAGCTCAAAAGGCGCTGTCACCCACGCAAAGCCTGTATTGGCTTCTGATGTGTCGGAATAGCGGAAGCTAAGGCCAATCTCTATTCCATCGGCATCTACAAAGAAATTGTCATCATAGCAGCCGTCCCTGCTGTCACCTGCCAGCACTTCCTTCATCTCTTCCTCGTTCAATTCAGAAAGAAGAGTTTCCTCATCTGCCTCATCCCGCATTCCGTCCAGCCATTCTCCTATAAACTCGTCATTCAGCTCCACAATATCTTTCACATCATAGATTGTTCCGTCTTTCAGGTTGATGTTCACACAGCGAAGAGCTGTATAGCTGTCACTCATGCTTCCCTCATAGCCGTAATCCTGGAACATGACACTTAACATATCTTTTCCCTGATACGTAACTTTATATTCTACAAGACTTGCAAGTACCGGATTATCCTCACTTAATACTTTCTCTTTCATCTCCTGTGAAGGATTCAGATAGAGCTTATCCACCGTCTCCATGGCACAGTTTTCCAGTGTCTGATTCACTTTCTTCTGTACAGAGTCACTTAATCCCTCTATCTGCGGATAATAAACCTCAAATTGGATCACTGTACTTGTGGTATCGTCGGGAATATAGCTGTAATTTTCTTCTTTTACTTCATAATCCGCTTCATCAGAAACATATGCGTCGATCGCGTCCAGCCCGCTGTCCTCCTGCCCGGAAGAATCCTGTCCATCCTGGCCGTCAGAAGAATAGGGCATCTGCTCATACCAGTCATAAAAATCCTCGCCGCCGTCCTGCCAGCCTTCTGATGGGGACTGGCTTGTCACTGCATTGCCTACCTCCCGGAACACTGCCACAGCTGAGAGCACAAAAACTGCCAGGCAAAGGACTGCCGCTCCGATGATCAGATAAAGCTTTTTATGATCTTTCTTCGGCGCTGCAGGTGTGATCCACATTTCAAGCGGAATAAACCGGATGCCGTCCCTTACCTGTTCCGAAGCCACATCCCGCATTCCAAAATGACGGTATGCCTCGACTGATCCGGGCGCCGCATTTACCGTAATCTTGGTCACATGGAAAGTCTGCGCCGCATACCCGCACAGGGCATGAAAAATCTGCTTCCCGATTCCCTTGCCCTGATCTTCTTTTTTCACAAACAAAAGTGCAATATGTCCCGAAGGATGGATGGCACCTGCGCCTTTCAGCACATTTCCCTCATAAGCGCCAAATACAGTCAATCCTTCTGTTCTCATTTTCTGCTCAATATTTTCATACCGGATAAACTGGGAAAAGGCCTCCACTCCCTCTGACGTATAACAGGGAGCTACATCCTGTACAAAAACATCCCATACAAGGTGAAGTGCATCCAATACTTCCTGACCGTACAGCCGTCGTATCATCATATTCTTTTCCTCCTTAAGCTTACTTCTCAAGCAGCTCCTCCCGAAGAAGGGTCAGCGCCTTTATCACTGCATAATCTCTGTTCTTGCTTCTGTTGCCTGTAAAATGAAATTCTTCTGCTCTTACTTTCCCCTTCACAAAGCACCCGATATAGACAAGTCCTACCGGTTTTTCCTTCGTTCCTCCGTCCGGTCCGGCAATTCCCGTCACCGCCAAAGCTACATCTGCCCCGGCCGACCGCGCTGCTCCGGCTGCCATTTCCCTGGCAGTCTCATAGCTGACAGCACCATATGTCTCTAATGTCTCATGGGACACACCAAGCAATTTTTCTTTGGCTTCGTTGGAATAAGTAATATATCCTTCTTTATATACAGCAGATGCCCCGGGTACATTTAAAATACGACCGGAGAGCAGACCGCCTGTACAGGATTCCGCAGTCGTTACTGTCATCTGTTTTTCCTTCAAAAGATCTACAATAGACTCCTCCATTGTTACATTTTCATCCATGGTGAAAATATAATTTCCAAACCGCTTTTTCAGCTCCTGGAGCATGGGCTCCATTAATTTTCCGGCTGTCTCTTCGTCCGCCGCCTTAGCCGTTACACGGAAATGTACTTCACCGGTCTTGGCATACGGCGCAAGAGTCGGATTGGTCTGCTCCTCCATCAGATCTGCCACCATCGTCTCTGCCTTACTCTCTCCAATAGAGCAAACCTTTACCATGGTAGAATAGATTCCTTCCGGCTGCAGGCGGTTCAGATATGGAGCAATGTCCCGTTCGAACATTGGTTTGATCTCATTTGGAGGACCGGGAAGAAGGATCACTGTCTTTCCCTCACCTTCCAGAATCAGTCCCGGAGCCGTTCCGTTATGGTTATCCACTACAATTGCTCCCTCCGGCACAAGAGCCTGTTTCCAGTTGTTGGGCGTGATCTCCTTTTTCAGTCCTGTCTGATCGAAATAGGACTGGATCCGCTCTTTTGTATGGGCATCCTCGTAAAGCTCTCTGCCGAATACTTTCGCTGTTACTTCTTTTGTCAGATCGTCTTTTGTGGGACCCAGTCCGCCACTTAAAATCACAATATCTGATCTGGAAAGCGCCAGACGGATTGCATCTTCCAGTCTTTCTTCATTGTCGCCTACCGCGCTTTGATGATAGCAGGATAAGCCCAGAATCGCGATCTTTTCAGCCAGGTAAGCCGCATTGGTATTTACAATATTTCCAAGAAGGATCTCTGTCCCTACGGATATGAGTTCCACTGTCATTTTACATGCCTCCTTTTGTCAGTACCTGCACATTCTTTGCAATGTAATCAACCAAAGATACGACAGTGAGAATAAGAGCAATCCAGATCAGAGCTGTGCCGATCATGTCGAACACACCCCCCAGGTCAGCGATCAGTACGATCACCATCAGCATCTGGGAAACGGTCTTAAATTTCCCCCAATAACTTGCCGCGATCACGATTCCACTGTCAGATGCCACCAGACGGAAGCCGCTGATGATAAATTCCCTTGCAATGATAACGATCACAACCCATGCCGGAAGCTGTCCGGTAGGAATGAGACAGATCATCGCCGAGCAGACAAGAAGCTTATCTGCAAGCGGATCCATAAATTTCCCGAAATTCGTCACCAGGTTTCTGGCCCGGGCGATCTTGCCGTCCAGCATATCTGTAAGACTTGCCAGACAAAAGATCACAAGGGCAATCCACTTTCCTGCTTCTCCCCCCAGATCAGTCAGCATAAAAAGCACGAAAAACGGAACCATAATCACTCTTAACACTGTCAGTTTATTTGGTAAATTCATGATATCAACTCTCCTATCAAATCGTATTCTGCCGCCCCTGTCACTTTGACTCTGGCGAAATCTCCGGACATAAGCTCTTCTTCTGTATTGACAAAGATCAGGCCATCCACATTGGGGGCGTCTTTGTATGTCCGTCCCACATAAGCATTTTCATCTGCGACCTTACCTTCAATCATAACAAGAACTTCTTTTCCTACCATATCCTCTGCCTGTTCAAAGGCAATCTCCTGCTGGAGCTCCATAATCTCTGCCTGGCGGTCTTCCTTCACCTCTTCCGGGATCTGGCCTTCCATTTCTGCCGCCGGAGTATCCTCCTCCGGTGAATAAGTAAATACACCGAGGCGGTCAAATTCCATTTCATCTACAAAGTCCACAAGCTCCTGATGCTGCTCTTCTGTTTCTCCCGGAAAACCGGTGATCAGGGTGGTCCGGATTGCGATATCCGGGATTTCTTTTCTCAGCTTCCCAATGATCTCTTCCAGCTGTTCTTTGGATGTCCTTCTTCCCATTCTCTTCAGGATATCCGTATTTGCGTGCTGGATCGGAAGATCCACATAGTGGCAGATTTTCGGTTCTTCCTTCATCACCTGGATCAGATTGTCGTCAATTTCCTCCGGATAGCAGTACAGGATCCGGATCCAACGGATACCACTGATCCGGCACAGTTCCTTCAAAAGTCTGTGAAGAGATTTTTCCCCGTACAGATCTTTTCCGTAAAGAGTCGTCTCCTGCGCCACTAAGATCAGCTCTTTTACCCCTTTTTCTGCAAGTCCTTCCGCCTCTTTTATCAGCCTTTCCATAGGTACGCTTCTGTAATTCCCGCGAATCTTTGGAATAATGCAGTAAGTACAGTGCTTGTCGCACCCTTCTGCAATCTTCAGATAAGCAAAATGTCCTCCCGTTGTCACCTGTCTTGCAGTATCCACAAGAGGAAGGGCGTCGATGTCTGTCATCCTCACCTCTGCCCGCCCCTTCAGGGCGTTTTCAATGGCATCCACGATCTCCGGATAAGAAGTGGTCCCAAGCACTTCATCTACTTCCGGGATTTCATCCAGAATTTCCTGCTGGTAACGCTGGGCCAGACATCCGGTTACGATCAGAGCTTTCAGCGTTCCTTCTTTTTTGTATTCCGCCATCTCCAGAATGGTCTGAATGCTTTCCTCTTTGGCATCATGAATAAAACAGCAGGTATTGACCACGATCACTTCCGCCTCTGTCTCATCATCTGTCATCTGGTATCCCTTTTCCGCCAGCAGTCCCAGCATCACTTCTGAATCTACCAGGTTTTTGTCGCAGCCGAGGGATATAAATAGTACCTTCATAGTCTGTCTCCTTCTAGTCAGAAAGGCAGATACCTTGTAAAAGCATCTGCCTTGCCGTTTTTCCATATTATTCTTCTGTATCCTCTGCGATAATCTTGATCTTTCCGCTGTTCAGCTCATCAATTGCAATGGACAGCGGCTTCTCGCCGTTCTTGGTTTTTACAAGAGGAATATCGCCGTCAATCAGCTGCCTTGCCCTTTTTGCTGTAGCCATTACGATAGAATAACGGCTGTTGACTACTTTTGTCTCACCTTCTTCTACCTCTTTATTTACCACTTTCATTAAATCCGTATAAGATGGATGCAGCATAATGTTGATTCTCCTTTCAATCCTTCACTTCTTTTTCCAGCTCTTCTTTTATCTTTTCTGCAAATACAAGGTTCCGAGCACTCTTCTTATGTTCGCTCTGAATAATAGCATGAAGCTCTTCCACACAAGTCTGGAGTTCGTCATTGATGACAATATAATCATACTGGTCCATAAACTGCGCCTCCCAGGCTGCTGTCTTCATTCTCTTTTCAATAACGTCCATTTCTTCCGTACCCCGCCTGATCAGTCGGTTCTTCAGCTCCTGTGCGCTGGGCGGTGTAATAAAAAGGAGCAGGGTGTCCGGATATTTTTCCTTTACCTTCAATGCTCCCTGGATCTCAATTTCCAGAATTACATCTTTCCCTTTCTGAAGCTGTTCCTGCACATACATCTTCGGTGTACCATAGTAATTATTCACGTACTTAGCATACTCTATCAGTTCATCTTTCGCAATCATTTTTTCAAATTCTTCTGCTGTTTTGAAAAAATATTCTCTTCCGTTCTCTTCTCCCTCTCTGGGATCACGCGTCGTAGCGGAAATCGAAAGCGCATAATTGTCATACTGTTCCAGTATCTTTCTCGTTACTGTTCCTTTTCCTGCCCCGGAAAATCCTGATATGACTGTCAGTATACCCTGGCCTTCCTTCATTCTTTCTCCCCCTATTCAATATTCTGGATCTGTTCTCTGACTTTTTCAATCTCTGTTTTCAGGTCAATCCCGCAATTGGAAACTTCCAGATCATTTGCCTTCGACAGGATCGTATTTGCCTCGCGATTCATTTCCTGCGCGATAAAATCCAGCTTTCTTCCGATTCCGGACTCTTCTGATCGGAGCACTTCCTGCATGTGGCTGATATGGCTTTTCAGTCTTACCACTTCTTCATCCGTGCAGATCTTGTCCGCAAAGATCACCACCTCTGCAGCAATCCTTCCGTCGTCAATCTGGCTGTCTTCCAGAAGCTCCTTCACCTTTTCTTCCAGCTTTTCTCTGTATTCTTTGACAATCTCCGGTGAGCGCTCTTCAATATAAGCCACAAGCTTCTGCATACCGTCCAGCTTGCTTAAAATGTCCTTTTTCAGGTTTTCTCCTTCCATTGTCCTGGTCTCAACAAACTGTTCCAGAGCACCTTCCATCGCCTTTTTCAGTACATTCCATATCTCCTCCGCATCCAGCGCCTGCTCTTCCATTGTCAGCACTTCCGGATATCTGGATAAGGTGGAGACCCGGATATCATTTTCCAGCCCAAAACTTTCTTCCATCTGTTTCAGACACACCAGGTATTCCTTTGCCAAAGTCTCATTGTACTTCAGCACTGCCTGTCCTTCTGACAAATCTTCATAAGTAATAAAAATATCTACTTTGCCGCGGGATACAGACTGCTTCAGAAGATTACGGATCGCTGTCTCAAAAAAATTAAGCTTTTTCGGCATCCTTATATTTACATCCAGGTACCGGTGATTGACTCCCTTCATCTCAATTGTAAACTTTCTCTCTCCGTCTGCCAGTTCGCACCTGCCAAAGCCTGTCATACTTTTTATCATTTCTGCAACCTCTTCTATCTTGTTCCGGCTATTTTTAATCCTGGTTTATTATAATTCATTTGACCGTTTCCGTCAACTTTCCAAAACACAGGTTTTGCAAAATCCGGTTTCTATGGTAAACTAGGCAAAGGGGACATCTGATGAGATCATTTCCCCGATTCTGACACCGAAACAGAAAGGAAGATTTTTATGGCTTTTGACGGAATTACCATTGCCGCATTGGCACAGGAATTAAATGATACATTAGCAGGAGGCCGGATCGCTAAAATCGCGCAGCCGGAAAATGATGAACTCCTCCTTACCATAAAGACGCCGGGAGGACAAAAAAAACTCTGTATTTCTGCCAGCGCTTCTCTGCCTCTTATTTATCTGACAGACGACAACAAACCAAGTCCTATGACCGCTCCCGGCTTTTGCATGCTTCTTCGCAAACATATCGGGAACGGCAGGATCCTTTCCGTCCGTCAGCCCTCTTTGGAGCGTGTTCTCTTTTTTGATATCGAACATCTGGATGAAATGGGTGATTTATGCAAAAAAATCCTTATCGCTGAAATCATGGGAAAACACAGTAATATTATTTTCTGCGATGATAAAAGCCGGATCATTGACAGTATTAAACACGTTTCCGCACAGATGAGTTCTGTCCGTGAAGTTCTTCCCGGCAGAGAATACTTTATTCCGGAAACCACAAAAAAGGAGGATCCCCTCCATGCAGATCGGGAACTTTTCATACAGACCCTTTCTTCCTCTTCCTTTCCTTTATCCAAGGCCCTTTACACAGGATTTACCGGAATCAGCCCTGTGGTCGCGGAAGAGATCTGTTATCTGTCCGGTCTGGAGTCCCGAATGACTGCCAGGGATATGACAGAGGAAATGTTTCTTCATCTATATAAGCAGTTTTCCTATTATATGGAGCAGATTTCTTCTCTTGAGTTTTCTCCCGCCATATATTACGACAAAAATGAGCCGAAAGAATTTTCTGCTCTGCCTCTGACTCATTTTTCCAACTACAGGAAGGAATCTTTTGACTCCATCTCCAGGGTGATCCGCACCTTCTATTCCTCCCGGGAGACCTTGACAAGGATCCGCCAGAAGTCTGCAGATCTTAGACACGTTGTCCAGACTGCTCTGGAACGGAACCGTAAAAAGTATGAGCTGCAGGCAAAACAGCTCAAGGATACAGAAAACAGAGAACAATATAAAGTATACGGCGAGCTTCTCCACACTTACGGCTACAGTTTGGAACCAGGAGCGAAATCTCTCACTGCTCTCAATTATTATACTAATGAAGAAATTACCATCCCGCTGGATGAACACCTTACTCCATCCGAAAATGCACAGCGTTTCTTTTCCAGATACAATAAGCAGAAACGAACGTTTGAAGCGCTGACCGAACGAATCAAGGAAACCCTGGATGATATCCATTATCTGGAGTCCATAAGCACCTCCCTCGACATTGCTTCCGCCGAAGAAGACCTTACACAGATCAAGGAAGAGCTGACTGAAGCAGGATATATCCGCCGCCGTTATTCCAAACAGAAAGTCCGCATTACCAGCAAGCCTTTCCACTATATTTCCAGCGATGGCTTCCACATGTATGTAGGAAAGAATAATCTGCAGAATGAAGAGCTTACTTTTCATTTTGCTTCCGGAAACGACTGGTGGTTCCATGCCAAAAAAGTTCCCGGATCCCATGTCATTGTCAAATCAAATGGAGAGGAGCTTCCTGACCGCACTTTTGAAGAAGCCGGGCGGCTGGCTGCTTACTACTCCAAAAGCCGCGGAGCCGAAAAGGCAGAGATTGATTATATTGAAAAAAAACATGTAAAAAAACCGGCAGGCGGACGGCCGGGATTTGTCATTTATCATACGAATTATTCTCTTATCATAGATTCCGATATCAGCGGAATTGAAGAGGTAAAAGAATAAAGCGTTCCGAAAAAGGAGGAAACCTCGAAGCCATAAACGGCATGCGGGATTTCCTCCTTTGTTTTTCATCAATCATCCCTCCCACAAAGCGAGACCTGTGGTCAGATCATCAGGGCTGCGTTTCCATCCCCAGCAGATAATCGATAAACTGCTGGGCTGTCCGCCCGGACATGCCGCCGTGGTTCAACTCCCAGCGATTTGCTTCCAGAAGGAGCTGCTCTTCATCCATCTCTATGCCATTTCTCTTTGCTAACTGACGCACAATCTCCTGAAATTCCTTCTTGGCCGGTTTTCCAAAATAGATGGTGACGCCGAACCTGGCCACCAGAGAAAGTTTCTCCTGCACCGTGTCGTTTGTGTGCAGCTCTTCATCTCTCTCTTCCTTGTCCCGGAAGCTCTCCCGGATCAAATGGCGCCGGTTGGAGGTGGCATAGATCAGCACGTTGTCCGGCTTTCTCTCCAGTCCCCCCTCAATGACCGCCTTCAG